>DAOVVI010000244.1 GCA_030637245.1 Cyclobacteriaceae bacterium | reverse complement strand
TTTTCTTGAGTTACAAAGTAAATCCAAAATTGTATTTATAACAAATGACTAACTTTAGCAAATGAAAAAAGTTTGGCAGGTAATTTTTGTGTTATGTATATTGACTACAACACTGAAGGCTGAAATGTCATATAGCCTTTTAGCTGATGAGTGGGTAGATAGCACATATCAAAAACTTACCGTAGCCGAAAGAGTAGGTCAACTTATTGACATCAGAATAGCTCCCAATTCAGAAAATGTTCAGGCATTAATTGATGTCATTACCAAATATCACTTCGGCTCTATTACCATAACCGGTGGAAATGCAGACGCGAGTATTCAATTAATCAATAACTTACGGGCCAATCTAAAAGTTCCTGTATATGTCACCGCAGAAAGTGAAAACTCTTTAAACCTGCCTTTTCAATCGTCAAAACCTGTACCTCTTCCTTCTACTTTTATACATGCAAATGATCGCAAACTATTGGCTTCCACAATATCCACGTTTTCCAACATCTATCATGATTTGGGAGTGAATGGCACTTTTTATAATCCTATGGAATTGCGGTATTCTGAAACCGGATTAGAATACATTTGTAAATTGAATGAAGAGGGAAAGTCTTTATTTCGAAATTTTTCTTTGGCGTATTATCAAAACGATATTGTAGCAAATACGGATTTTCACTTTAAATTTTATGATGATTTTGCTTTCTCACCAAAATTATTGGACACATGGAATGCCAATACCTGGCGAGACAAAATAAGTGAGATAAATTCTGAGTGGAAGGGTATTAATCATGCCCAATCCATAATAACTATTAGATCACTTCCCGATTTTCCTGAAAATGAAGCGGCATATTTCAATAAAAAAATCATCAGACCACTTTTCTGGAAGCACCTCCAATTTGGAGGGATATTGTCATCTGATTTTGATGCTATAAAAAAGAATCAGTTGACCAAGAATGATGAAGCAACAATCAGGACACTTCTTAAAATAGGCTCTGATAAAATAGTAATTTCTGCAGACGCTGAAATGGCTTATTCTGCGATCATGGATGGTTTGGATGAACGATTTTTCAGGCAAAATGAAATCAAGGAAAAGGTAAAGCGCGTGCTAAGGCTTAAATACCAGGCAGGTTTATCAGAACGAAAAAGTATTAACAATGATCATTTAGAGTATAAACTGGAAAATCCAGATTTAACTAAATTTAGCTATCAGGTGTATTCAAAAGCTGTAAAAACCAGTGAAGATGGAGAAAAGTTAATGCCCTTCCCGAAACTGGAAAAAACAAATTTTGCTTCATTATGCCTTGGTTTTAGTGAGTTGAAAACATTTCAAGAAACACTTGAAAAGTATGCTCCTTTCGTCCATTACATGTTACCGGACGTTGCCTTTGATCCATATGACCTGAAAATACTTTCCGAACAGTTGGTGCAATTTGATAATGTTATCATTGGATTGCATACCGGCGGATTAATTGCGTTGGACCAGACCGTATTGAATTTTTTGAACCTTCTGAATGAGCATACAAACGTGGTTATTGTTTTTCTTGGCAATGCGGTCGATTCTCAAGAATTTGAAGCATTCAATAACAAGATTATTGTACATGAAGATAATTTTTTCACCCAGCAAATTGCAGCGCAACACGTATTCGGAGTTCTAAACGAAGAGCAGGGTATTCAGAGATTGACATATAGTACTCCTGAAATGCAGGGTATGGATTCAAAGGTGTTGAGGAAGATAGGTGAAATTGTGAATGAAGCTATTTCAATAAACGCAACGCCTGGTTGCCAGGTATTAGTGGCCAGAAATGGATCGGTGATCTTGGAAAAAGGATATGGATATTATACTTACGATAGCATAATGCCTGTAGATACCAGAACGATTTACGATCTGGCTTCGCTTACTAAGGTGGCGGCAACTACCCAGGCTATTATGAAATTGAGCGAACAGGGCAAAATAAATCTTGATTCAACATTGGGGGCTTACTTGCCCGAGCTGGAGGGTTCTAATAAGGCATCCCTGGTGATAAAAGATGTGCTGGCGCATCAATCCGGTCTGAGAGCTTTTTATCCATTCTGGAGAAATACGATTGAAGATGAAGATCAAATACTGTACTATTATAATGACAAACCTAATGAGAATTACAACAATACGGTAGCATATGGAATGTTTGCTGCTGAAGATTTGAAAGACTCATTATGGCATTGGACTATCGAAACCAAACTCAGGAAAAAAAGAGATAAATATAAACCATACGACTACAAATACAGTGACCTTGGATTTTACCTTTTGCAGGTATTGGTCGAGCGAATAACGGATGCACCAATGGATGTTTATGTGGATTCTGTTTTTTATAAACCCATGGGAATGAGTACGCTCACTTTTAATCCACTATGTAAATATCCTTTAAAAAGAATTACACCAACCGAGCGGGATACGGAATTCAGGCATGTTTTGGTTTGGGGTACTGTCCATGATGAAATCGCGGCTATGAAAGGAGGGGTTTCTGGACATGCAGGTCTTTTCAGTAATGCGCATGATATTGCTAAAATTATGCAAATGCAATTACAGGACGGTTCATATGGAGGGAGGCAATTTTTACAAAAAGAGACAATCGAAAAATTTACTACTCAACAGTTTGAAGGGAACAGAAGAGGATTAGGCTGGGATAAACCAGAAAATGGAGACGAATATAATCCCGCTTCACGATATGCAGCGTTCGATTCATTCGGTCACAGCGGATTCACAGGAACTATCGTATGGGCAGACCCAACATTTAACCTTATTTTTGTGTTCTTATCAAACAGGATTTATCCGAACATAGACAATAGCAAACTAATCGACTTCAACATTCGTAAAAGAATCAATGATGTGGTGTATGAGTCGATATGGAGCTTTGATAAACAGTTTAATTAAATGGAATTTATGAAAATAGGAATAGTATGCTACCCTACCTTTGGAGGTAGTGGTGTTGTAGCTACTGAATTAGGCATCGCACTTGCCAAAGAAGGACATGAGGTCCATTTTATCACATATTCTCAACCCACCAGGCTCGATTTTTTTAATGAGAATTTATTCTATCATGAAGTAGATATGCTGGCTTATCCGCTATTCCAGCATGCACCTTACGAGACCGCTTTAGCCAGTAAGATGGTCGATGTGGTAAAATATGAGAAACTTGATATTTTACATGTGCATTATGCAATACCTCATGCTTCTGCTGCTTTTATTGCAAAGCAGATTTTGAAGCAACAAAATATTGACGTTCCCGTCATTACAACCCTTCATGGAACTGACATTACCCTGGTTGGAAAGGATCCTTCTTTTGAACCGGTTGTTGCGTTTAGTATAAATCAATCTGATGGAATTACGGCTGTTTCGAATGATTTAAAACAAGACACGTATGATCATTTCAAAATTAATAAAGAAATACGAGTGATCCCTAATTTTATCGATCTCGATAGATTTAAACGTCTTAAAAAAGATCATTTCAAAACAGCCATTTGTCCAAATGGAGAAAAACTAATTGTACATACATCTAATTTCAGACCTGTAAAGAGGATAGAAGATGCTGTAGAGATATTCAAGAATTTGAGGGAAATAATGCCAGTTAAATTGCTGTTAGTCGGTGATGGACCGGAAAGACCAAGAATAGAGAATCTCTGCAGAGAATGTCATGATTGTGATGATATCCGTTTTCTAGGAAAACTAGAAGCCGTGGAAGAAGTACTTTCTGTTGCAGACTTATTTTTGATGCCTTCTGAAAAAGAAAGCTTTGGTTTAGCGGCCCTGGAAGCTATGGCATGTGAAGTACCTGTGATATCGTCCAATGCAGGCGGATTACCAGAACTCAACATTCATGGTTTTTCCGGATATTTATGTGATGTGGGAGATGTAAATTCTATGACAAAATTCGCACTGGAAATTCTTGATGATAAAAATTTACCGACATTCAAAAAAAATGCATTGGAAAGAGCAAAAGAGTTTGAGTTGAGTAAAATTTTACCAGATTATGAAAATTATTATGAAGAAGTTCTGGAAAAAAGATCAACTAATATACCTGTATAAAATTAAAAATGTGTGAATAATCCATTGGGTGAAATTGAACAAACCTATTATTTTTGCAATTAAACTCTTTTTTGAACCATACAAACAATGAGATATAAGGCCATTCATGATATAAAGCCAAAGAATATTGGATCTGCCAAAATGTTTAAAAATCCATATTTGGAAAGGTTGACTGTTTCACATACTTCTATTCCAATTTCTATGCTTGTGTTATTTGGAATTGGATTTCTGTATTGGGGAAACCAGCATACATTAATGGAAACAGGCCAATATGCAGTATTAGTTTTTACGGGCATTTTATCATGGACGTTATTCGAATACCTCATGCATAGATATTTTTATCACATGCTTCCATCCAATAGTATTAAAGGATGGATTCAATACAATATGCATGGCGTTCATCATGAATATCCCAAGGATAAATCCAGATTAGCGATGCCCCCATTTATGATGATCATAATTATATTTTTATTTCTGTTTGCATTTAAAATGATAATGGGGGA
>DAOVVI010000443.1 GCA_030637245.1 Cyclobacteriaceae bacterium | reverse complement strand
TCCACTTATTAAATGAGAAAAAAACACCTGCCAATACTTGACCGGGCTTTTTTTAAGTTTGAAAGTTTTATTCGATTTTATATACCTTTGAATATTCATGCTGAATTATCTGATATGTAAGGATGAATTGGAAATATTGAAGTACATTTATTTCAAAAAATTAATAGTTATGAAAAGGTTATTCGCAATTGCTATCGTTTTAATCTCTTATTCATTATCTGCCAGTGGACAGGTTAAATCCCTTGAACCCATACCGCTGGATGATGCATGGAAACAGAAGATTTATGGACTCGCCCCTGACGCCGCTACAGCGCCTGTTTCAAAAAAGCATAAAGTGTTGCTTTTTTCATTATTCACAGGATTTGATCATTGGGTGATTCCTCATGCAGATGCCGTAATCAATATACTTTCTGAAAAAACAGGGGCATATGAAATCTTGAAAAGTGTGGATATATCCATGTTTGAAAAGAAAACATTGAAACAATTTGATGCTATTGTGCTTAACAACAATTGTTCAAAAGGCGATCATCGGGATCTCTTTTATGATGCTTTAGGAACAATTACAGAGATGAGTGAAGAAGAGAAAATAAAAAAAGCTGCGGAACTGGAATCTAATTTATTGTCTTTTGTTAAAAAAGGGGGCGGCCTTGCAATATTGCATGGTGGAATAGTCATGCAAAACAATTCAGCTGAATTTAGTGAAATGCTGGGTGGAAGCTTTGACTATCATCCTCCTCAACAAAAAATTGAGTTAAAATTGGCCGAACAAGATCATCCAATGACAAAGGCATTTGAAGGAAAGTCTTTTACTCATATCGATGAGCCCTATTTTTTTAAAAATGCGTATTCCAAAAAGAATTTCAGACCGTTGCTTTATATGGAAATATCGGAAATCCAAAAGATGAAGCATGAAACAGATGAAAAGATCAGCTATGTTTCATGGATCAAAAAGTATGGAAAAGGAAGGATTTTTTATGTTTCTCCATCTCACAATGCCCAAAGCTATGAAGACAGCAGAATACTTAAATATTATTTAAATGGAATGCAATATGTGTTGGGCGATCTGAAATGTGATGATACGCCGTTAATTCAATAAAAAAATGCAAGCCTTTCGACTTGCATACTCGTTTGACAGACAACCTAATCCCTGCCGGACAAGCAAGCCAAGGCATTATTCTAATCTTATAATTTAAACATATCAACCTATATTTATTTTACCAAAGATGTAAAATTACAGGGATCTGAATCTATTCCTTTAATTTCAGCAATTCACTACCGGCAAGCAGATACGCTCCTGTTCCATAAACCTCCCAGCTATCTACTGAAAAATTTCTTTTTGGATCTGCGCCAATAGGCTGTACCCAACCCATCATGCCATTTTTCTGTTGACAACCCATCAAGCTGTTAAATGCTTTTAGTGCAGCTGGTAAATATTCCTCTTTATCAAGAAGACCATTGTTAATGCCCCAAAGGAATGCAAATGTATCGAATCCTGTTCCGCTAACTTCTCCGTGAGGATAAGCATCCGGATCCAAGAGACTTGATCTCCATAAACCGTCCTCCGGCTGTAGGGACTTTAGCTTTACCGCCATCTTTTTGAATAAATCTTCATAATACGCACGATTTTCATAATCATCCGGCATTTGTTGAAGAAGGAGTGCAAGACCGCCAATCACCCAGCCATTGCCACGGCTCCAAAATATTTTTTTTCCATTCGATTCTTTCATATATTCCTTATCACCTTTCCACTGGTATCTCATATCCCTGGCAAAAAGATGCTCTTCCTGATCGAACAATAGATCAACACATTCTTTATAAAGTTTGTCACTTGCCTTCAAATATTTCATCTCTCCACTAAGCACTCCATAATGCACAAAAACCGGGGGCCCCATAAATAAAGCATCACACCACCACCAATAAATTGGTCTGATGTCATCATTCCAGTCGTAATCCTCAGACATTACCCGATCGAGCACAGCTACGGTTGGCTGAAGGTTGGCTCCTTCAACGCCATCTTGTTCCATATAAATGTAAGATTGGCAAATGGTAATATCATCGGCGTGATACCATCGGTGACGCGGCATCCAATCGAGTGACTCTGCCATGGCCTTCAGGCCTTTTGCATAAGCTTTATTTCCTGTGGACTGATATGCCTTGGTCATTCCAATATAATAAGCGCCGTTTGTCCAATCGTTCAAATCATGTTTTGGATTTTTCTGTTGCCATTTATAGGCTTTGAGCATGGACTTTTTAATGTCTTTGTCCGATGGTTTTTGAGCGATTAATTGTCCTGAAATCCCAACAATTAGTAGAATTAAGGTAAGTTGTCTAATACTTTTCATTTTATCGAATTTTAATATTTATACTTCATTGATCATTTATTTCACCATTTTATTAAGGTCTTCCTGCGAAGGAGCGAACCAGTAGGAACCGGTAACAGGTTTGGAATATTCCATGAGTTTATCATGAATTTTATCATTTGTGGCGCCGGTCATTCGCTCCAGTTGTATCTGTACTCTGTAGGGGTCACAGGCGAAAGCAAGAAAAAATAATCCATGCTTGCTCACATTGCCAAAAGGAGTACTTCTCCGGTAAATCTTCATGGCCACATCATCCACTTTGGCGTCCGCCCTGCTCACATGTGAATCTTCAGGCATGGCGTCACCTTCCAGCGCAACACTGTCCTGCTTGGTTCGTCCGATAACTTTTTCCTGCATTTTAACTGGCAGCGCATGAAAAGCCTCTAAATCGTGTATCCATTTTTGAGTGAAGACATGACTTCCTCCTGCTCCCGGTTTTCCTTCCGGTACTAAAGCAATATCCAACCTGTCATCATCCTTTGGGTTTTCGGTGCCATCGACAAAGCCGGTAAAATCCCTGGAGTCATGATATCTGAAGCCTTCCTGCTCAAGTTCCAGGCTTGCTATCGTTTTCATTTCGTTGTCGATGGCCCTGGCAACATCAAAATTGCTGTCTTTAT
>DAOVVI010000428.1 GCA_030637245.1 Cyclobacteriaceae bacterium | reverse complement strand
TAAGTCATGCCCAAATGCATGAAAAAATCAATCCCAAATATCTTACCGATCAATGGGAGGCGTATTGGATCACGCATCCAGATGCTCGTCTGTATGATTATGGTGTATTTCATTTCAGAAAGTCTTTTCAACTGGATATTACCTCTTCAGAATTCATCATCCATGTATCAGCGGACAACAGGTATAGGTTGTTTGTGAATGGCGAGGCAGTCTGTCATGGCCCCGCAAGAGGAGACTTCTCGCAGTGGTTTTATGAAACAATTGATATTTCTCCATACCTGAAAAAAGGGGAAAACACCATAGCTGCCATGGTTTGGAATGCTGGTGAACATAGACCTAAGGCTCAGGTTTCTGATAAAATGGCATTCATTGTCCAGGGCAATTCTGAGAAAGAACAACTGCTAAATACCGGACACGGCTGGAAAGTGATTGAAAACAAAGCTTTTAGGCCAATTTTGTATAAGGATATTGATGACCGCTTATTCAGGCAATATTATGTGGCAGGACCGCTGGATTCGGTAGTCGCAAAATTATATCCGTACGGTTGGGAAAAGACGACATTCAATGATGACAAATGGCTCAATGTCCGCTTGCTAGACCGGCCTTCCCGGGAACATACCTACCACCATAAATGGACCATGGAACCTCGTCAAATTCCATTACTTACAAGTGAATACCAAAGATTCAAGCGCATACCAAGATCAACTCTAAAATTCGATACAGAAAAATTTATCGCCAATCAATCAACAATTACCATCCCTCCAAATACAAGCGCCACCATACTTTTTGACAATAGCGTACAGACAAATGGATATCCCGAACTTGAAGTGTCCGGAGGGAAAGACAGTAAAATCAACATTCGATATGCCGAGACATTTATTCTGCCCGGACTGAAAAAAGAACACCGGGATTCACTGCAATCCGAATTGATTGGCGTCAACGATGTTTTTATACCCAATGGACAAAGCAACATTGTTTTCCGGCCTTTGTGGTCGCGGACATTCAGGTGGCTCCAATTAGAGATCGAGACAGACGACAAACCGTTGGTGATTGAAGACCTACAATACGAGTATTCCGCATATCCAACTGAAATTGTGGCGGACTTTGTTTCAAATGATCCAATGCTTACCAAAATTTGGGACGCCAGTATTCGTACGCAAAAACTCTCCGCACAAGAAACCTTCGTGAGTGATTTGTATTGGGAGCAAATGCAATATCTGGGAGACACCAAAGTACAGGGACTGGCCTATCTTTTCATGACCGGAGATGAGCGTTTGTATAAGCTCGGACTTGAGCAATTTGATAATTCAAGAATTCCTTGTGGCTTAACCCAAAGTCGATACCCCGGAGATCTCGTACAGGTGATTCCTTTATATTCTCTGGTTTGGGTAACGATGGTCCATGATTATTGGATGTATGGCAAAGATCCGGAATATGTAAAGCAGTTTATTCCCGGGATAATTGACGTCTTGCAATGGTTTGAAAACCAGATGACTGATAACAATCTGATTCCGGAGTTGCCATACTGGAATTTTATTGATTGGGCGTACATGCCAAGGTATAACGAAATTATTAATCTCGGAGATAAGAGGGAAATAACCATCCATTCACTATTCTACTCCCATACACTAAAAAAAGCAGAGGAATTATTTGAATGGGCCGGCAAAAGTTACCATGCAGGATATTATAAGGATATCAGAACCAAAATCAACACTGCTGTAAAAACCCATTGTTATGATGCAAAAAAAGGACTTTACGTTGATACTCCATCAAGCAAACTTTTTAGCCAACACGCCAATGTGATGGCTGTACTTGCCGGATTAGACAATATAGAGAAAGAGAAGGACATCATGAAAAAGGTAATCAGCGATCCGGACCTTGTGGCTGTGGATATGTATTTTCATTTCTTCCTCGGGCGTGCCGTAAGAAAATCGGGTTTGGGAAATAGTTACTTACAAACTATTGATCCCTGGAAAAAGTTTATAAACCTGGGTATGACCACTTTTGGCGAAGCAGTGAAAGATCCACGATCGGAATGCCACGCGTGGAGCACTGGCCCTGCTTTTGAATTTTTATCAACTATCTGCGGAGTTGAGTCAAAAGCTCCGGGGTTTCAAAAAATTGAGATCGCTCCTCATCCCGGGGATTTGGAACAAATAAATGGCACAATTGCTCATCCAAATGGAATTATCAAAGTAGCGCTGACAAAAAACAAAAAAGGCAAATTAATCGGCAGTATTGAAATTCCTGAAAATACCACCGGAGAATATGTTTATAATGGGAAATCGATAAAATTGATTGGAGGTCAATCTACAATTATCAAGTAAATAATGTTTTTAAAAACCTACGATTATGCGAATAATTTATTCACTCTTTAGCCTTGCTTTAGCTTCTCTGATAACAAGTAACGCTTTTTCCCAGGATCTAAAACCAAATCCTAACCTGGAAGAGGTTATTGTGGTTTTCAAAACCCATTTTGATATCGGTTACACAGATTTTGCAGAATCAGTTGTCAGAAAATATGGTTCGTCAATGATTGAAGGAGCATTAGAAAATCTTGATGCAAGTATGGAAATGCCTCCTGAAGAAAGATTTGTCTGGACACTTCCTGCATGGCCCATGCAACAGGTACTTGACCGCAGCAATCCGGCAACCAGGGCAAGAGTAGAAACGACACTCAAAAATGGAAATTTTGCCATTCATGCTTTGCCAATCACTTTTGAAACGGAAGCCAGTGACCTGGAAAATTTAGCCCGCTGTTTCCGGTTTTCATCAGATATATCAAAAAAATATGGACTTGAATTGCCAAGAGACGC
The DNA here is from genome assembly GCA_030637245.1 of Cyclobacteriaceae bacterium. GTDB lineage: Bacteria > Bacteroidota > Bacteroidia > Cytophagales > Cyclobacteriaceae > JAAUQL01. Next base: position 265 of record DAOVVI010000428.1, on the reverse strand, counting down.
AAAAATGACCGATGTCCCCAGCCATTCATGGATTCTGCCAACTTTATTGAAAAATGCCGGGATAGATTTCTTACACCTAGGTTGCAATCCTGCATCAAGGTCACCTGAACTACCCCTGCTGTTTTGGTGGGAAGGCCCGGACGGATCACGGCTAATGACCATGTATTATGTAAGATATTACGGGATAGACCTGGTTTCTCCTGAAGGTTGGCAATATAAAACCTGGCTGGCACTTATCCCAACCAATGACAACCAGGGCGCTCCT
>DAOVVI010000192.1 GCA_030637245.1 Cyclobacteriaceae bacterium | reverse complement strand
CAGGCAACTACGGCATTTGAAACATGTCTGAATCGATAAAGATTGTCTATTTCAAAAATATTGGCTATCCATGTCGTAAGCGTATCAAAGGATTGGCCGTAATGTTTGAGCCTGCTGATTGGAGTATTTAAGGCTTCTTTATCTTTACCCAGGGTTTTAATATAATTTATATTTTTTTCAGCCTGTTTTACATGTACATACTCATCGCCGGATACTGGCGCATTCCAGCTTGAAATCAACAAGATGATCAATGCCAAAAAAAGTGTGAATTTATAAAGAAGATCCGGCGCAGATATATTTCTGATAAGCATCAATCCAAATATTCATTCCTCACAAAATACATCGGGCGATTTTGTGATTCTTTATATCCTTTAAATACATATTCTCCTACAATTCCAATAAAAGCCAGCTGTACAGAACCCAGAAAAAATAATCCTACAAGCATTGGTTTATAATCTGTAATTAATTTAGTGCCCGAATCAGAGAATATCATAAATAAACCAATCACCATGGTTATCATAATTCCAAGTAATCCCAGGTAAAAGCAGATGAATATCGGAAGCCTGGAAAAAGAAAAAATGGCGTCTGTTGCCAGCTTCATCAGATGTCTGAACCGCATTTTGGGTTTCCCTTCTTTCCTGTCTTCTCTTTCATAATCCAGAAAACCTTGTTTGTATCCAACGTAAATTCTTAGTCCCGGCAGGTACCTTGTCTTTTCCTTCATTTGCAACAAAGCATTTAAAGAAGCCCGGTTGAGCATGGAGAAATTACCTATATTTTCCACAACTTTTTTTTGCCGGGTTATGATGGCAAATATTCTGTGAAAAAAGAAAAACATCAATCCCCGGAAACCTTTTTCAGTCCTCGATTTTCGATAGCCGTTTACGATATCGAATGATCCGGATTTCATTTTTTCGTACATTTCTTTAATAAGCTCAGGCGAATCCTGCAAATCACCATCCATCATCACAGTATGTTCTCCTTGAGATCTTTTCAGACCTGCCGTAAATGCAGCCTGATGGCCAAAATTCCGTGAAAGTTCTACTACCTTTATACGGGCGTCATTTTTTCGGTGATCAAGCAGCTTTTGCAAAGAATTGTCCTCGCTGCCGTCGTCAACAATAATTATTTCAAATGGCCTGCCGATCTCTTTCAGGGTTGTCAAACTTCGATAAAGTAACTCATCGATAATCGGTTCTTCATTGTAAATCGGTATAACTAATGAAATCATATTTATTTGTTTATCCGAAAATTTTGAAATAAGCTAAGTTGATTTTCCAGCAATAACAACCTCACTGCAAATATAATTTTTGTTCAATTACGAATCTCAGATCCCAAATCAGTTGCTCGGTTGTACCGAGTGACGAATATCTTTACAGGAGATTGTCGTAACGACAAGGATATCTGTCAATATTCATCACTCGCAGGATGCGAGCGATTGTATCGAGGGAATTTACATCACTAAATTCTCCAATTTCCATGGATCCCTGCTTTCGCGAGACCTTAGTGCATTTGCTTCATCATCATTGATAAATGCCTCTTTCTCCGGATCCCAATTTACTTTTCTGTTTAATTGCATTGCTATATTTCCCACGTGTAATGCCGTTGCCGTCCTGTGACCAACCTCAGCCGAAACATAGGTTTCTTTTCTGGATTTAACACAGTCAATAAAGTTTCTGTGCTCACTTTTTGCCGTGTAAAGATTAATGTCATTTCTCTTGATTTCTGCGTCCAGAATAGATTTTTTGCTTGCTTCCAATTCTCCTCTCCAACCCAGGCATTGAATCCATCCTTCAGTTCCCTTAAATCCAATTGATGTACCTCCTGACATCACCTGCATGGAAACCCCGTTTGCATATTGATACATTAAATCGAAGGCATTGGCAGTATTATAAATATCACCGCTTAGAAATTCTCCTTTCCCTTCCACGCTGACAGGGCCGAAATGATCCGTTCCATTTGCCCATTGCGCTGTATCAACATAATGAGCGCCCCAGTCTGTGAGCATACCCCCGGAATAGTCGGAAATCCAGCGGAAATTAAAGTGGCATCTTCCCGGAGAATATGGTGCTTCGGGTGCAGGGCCAAGCCACATTTCATAATCAAATCCTTTAGGAACGGCTTGAGTCTCAGTACTTGCCGGATGGAGTTTTATCACATCATCGTCAGGAACTCGTATAATAATATTTTCCAAATCCCCAATATATCCGTTTCTTACCAGCTCAGCCATTCTATGATAAACCGGAACTGCACGGTCTTCAATTGAGGTTTGAAATACCGTATTATTTTTTTTCATGACATCGCATAAAACCCTTCCTTCTGCAATTGTTAAGGTCGGCTTCTCGCAAATCACGTCTTTACCGGCTTGGGCAGCCAAAACAGATATGGGCACATGCCAGTGATCGGGAGTAGAAATCATAACTGCATCGATGTCTTCCCGAGCAAGCACTTCCCTGAAATCATTATATGCAGTACAATCCTGATTCTGATACTTTTCATCCACAATCCTTTTGGCTTCATCTTTTCGCTCGGAGTCAACATCGCAAACTGCCAGTATCCGCACATCTTCAAACTCTAAAAAAGCCTTCATATTCCATGAAACGCCGTGACCCCCAACCCCAATCATTCCAAGTGTAATTTGCCTGGAAGGGGCATTTTTACATGAATTTAAAATATATGGGGCAGTAATAATTCCTCCAGCAACACCTAAAGTGTTCTTTAGAAATTTTCGTCGATTATGTTTTATCATTTTAGTTGGGATAAAAAAAGGCAAGTGTTTTTGAATACCTGCCTCCTCATTCGTTTCTGTTATTTATAAATTTGAATTTCACCAAAAGCCAGTTTGATGAATTTCTTTATAATCATAGTCTTAACCTCTGCAAAGCATAGGAAGCTGCTTCTGATAGATCTTTATCATTTACTAATATACCAAGGGCAGTTATAGATTTATCAGAACCGATCCAACTCAACTCTTTGCACAAGTATTTCTTGCTGTCAACAGTTGCTTCAGAATTTAAAAATTCTAAAATCTTGTCTTCATACATGGCATAAGTCTCCGCTTTTCCATCGGAATTCCGAATCCGTATAGAAATATCGGCAAGATATTTTCTGCTCTTACCAACCTTATAAGTTGATGCTTTTTTAAAAATCTCCTCAAGCGTTAAAGGTTTGAAATCCGGCCATTGGTGTGTGCTTACATAGTTTGGGAAATCCAGTGGGACTTCCTGGGAAACCACACCGGTTGCCGCCCATTCAGCGCCTCGTTGAAGAGTAGTTATAAATCCGACACAATTCATGGAATTCACCGAATTATTCCCCAATGTTGAATGAAGAACCCTGCCTTCGCCAAACTGAACTGTAAATAAAACGGGTAGAGATTTACCACTTCCTCCATGAATGGAATCAGCTAAAGCTGTTGATAATACCTCCACATCTCCGCCAGGAGAGGCAGTGCTAAACAACAGAAAATCATCGTTGTGCAGCCATATTTTACTTAATCCCTTCGTGATAGGATGTTCAACATTTACATTTGCTACCTGATAGTCATATGCCTCATTTGACTTACCGGCAGATTTATCTGAAGATGCACCAACTATGCGCTGATATTCAGTCCATCCGGAAAAAGCACTTCCAGAATTACTCAGAACAACAACTCCGCCACCGTTTTTCACATAGGTTACAAAAGCTTCCTTAGTTCTATCGTTCCAATTTCCGTCATCGACTTGTAAGACTACTACATCATAATCGGCAAAATCCGGAGATGCGCCTTTTTCTATGTCAACATCAAATAATCCTATATTTTCAAGAATGGTCTGAATATCTTTACCAGATTCATTGCTTTGATCTGAGACCACTACTGCATTAAGACTTGCCGGTTCTTTACACTGAGTAAAAATCAATGTTGAAGCAATTGCCAGGATGAATATATTCTTTACGAATCTTATATTTTTCATTTTTCTTTTTTTCATTTTAGTACTTCGTCAATTATACATTCATATCTAATTTCCATGGCCCTCTGTAAGGTTTCATCAACAAACGATTGGCATAATCATTATTGGTGAATTTTTCCTTTTCAGGATCCCAATCCAATTTTTTCCCGGTAAGCATGGCTATTTCTCCAAGCAGTGCAACACTGATAGATCGCAAAGCTGTTTCTGCAGGAGTAATCGTTTCTTCCCTGGATTTGATGCAATCCAGGAAGTTTTGCCAATGATCATCACTCTTGTAAAGATGGGTCTCTTCCTCCCCGATTATCTCTCCCAGGATCTTTGGATCACTTGCTTCGAGTGTTTCACCCCGGCTCACGTAAATCCATCCTTTGTCGCCATGCCAAACAGTACCCATTCCACGTTTTTGCTTTCTGCTATTCGCAACGCGTATCGTAACACCGCTCTGGTACGTACAGGTAAAATCATATTCAACGGGAACATCATATATTCCTTCTCTGGGATACACGCCTTTTCCTTCTATAGTCACCGGGCCTGTTCTGTCATAACCCAATCCCCAATGCGCTATATCGATATGATGGCCGGCCCAGTCTGTCATTTGCCCGCCGGAATAGTCCATCATCCACCTCCAGTGAAAATGCAATACTCCCCGATAAGGTACGGTTGGAGCTGGTCCAAGCCACATATCCCAATCCACGCCTTCCGGTGGTTTCATAATTGGCGGAGTACCAATCGGATTATTTCCATTAGGCAATCCGACGTCAACATGTGATACTTTTCCTATTCTTCCGTTTATCACCAATTCGGCTCCCCTGTGAAAGTTTGGCCGGGAACGTTGCCAACTACCTGTCTGCCAGATAACCTTATTTTTTTCGACAGCATTTACAATTGCCCTGGCCTCCATAATAGATCTTGCCAATGGCTTTTCGCCATAAATATCCATCCCTTTGTTAGCTGCAGCAACAGAAATAATAGCATGCCAATGGTCAGGAAGCCCAATTGTGACAGCATCAAGTTTTTCCTTTTCCAGGAATTCTCTGTAGTCATCGTAATTTCGGCAATCGTTATTTTTGTATTTTCCATTGACCATCGATGCAGCTAATGATCTCTGCGCCTTGTCCACATCACAAATCGCGACATATTGTACTTCTTTTTTATCAAGAAAATTTCGCGTATTGCCTCTGCCCATACCGCCCAGGCCAATTCCTCCCATTACTATCCTGTTGCTGGGAGCT
>DAOVVI010000536.1 GCA_030637245.1 Cyclobacteriaceae bacterium | reverse complement strand
ACATCACCTCCATCTTTTTCAACTTTAAGATTGAATGACGATGGATTTTTTCCAAAAAACTGCTTCTTGAATTCATAATCGTTCATCTTGGTTCCAAGACCTGGAGTTTCTTTATGTTCAAGCACCGCCATATTTTGAATATTTCCATCAGGCAGTAAACCAACCATCAGCCATACATTGCCGCCATATCCTTTTGGAGAAAATGATCTAATGGCGCTGGCCATGAGTTTGTCGCCTTTTTTTGCCGGGTACACCTCAAGGCTGTCTTCAGAGCCTTCTATGAGAATTTTATACATTTCATCCACAGGATTATTGTCATACTCTACAACTACCTCGTCAATTGACCTGATTTTTTTTGCAAGTTTTGCTTCGGCAATAGGTCCTTTGGTTAATTCATATACATAACCAAGTGCAGTGGAGGCAATCAGCGTAACTACTACGAGACTGGACACCATATTAAAAAGTGTTGATTCTTTCTTAGCCATTTTTCTTGATTCCGAATCGTTTTGGTTTTATGTATTTATTCATCAATGGCACAAAACCATTCATGATCAATATTGCAAAAGATACTCCTTCCGGATAAGCTCCGAAAGTCCTGATCACTACTGTGAGAAATCCAATTCCCACGCCATAAATCAGCATTCCTTTAGTAGTCATTGGAGAAGTGACATAGTCAGTCGCCATGAAAAAGGCTCCAAGCATGATGCCCCCTGTCAAAAGATGAAATACCGGATCAATGAATCTGTCTGGATTAATCATCCAAAGTATGCCCGTAAAGACAACAATTGTTGCCAGCATGGCTATTGGAGTATGCCAGGTTATAATCTTTTTCCAAAGCATGTAAATGAAGCCAATGATCAATCCAATCGCTGAAATTTCCCCGATACTACCTCCCAAACTACCGAGCATCATATTCAGATAGGATGGAATCTCACTCATTAATTGAGAAACAGGAATGCCCGCATCAATACCTTCTTTAATAATTGCAAGAGGAGTTGCCCCTGTAGTTGCATCTAAAAACTGGAATCGGGATTCGAAAGGTACCGGCCAGCTTGTCATTTGCACAGGAAATGAAATCAGTAAAAATACCCTGCCAACCAATGCCGGATTGAAAGGATTATTTCCCAAACCTCCAAAAGCGGTCTTTCCAATACCAATGGCAACAATGCTTCCAATTATGATCGCCCACCAGGGCAAGCTGCTTGGCACATTAAAAGCTAATAATATACCGGTTATTATAGCAGAACCATCCAGGATAGTAGGCTCTTTTTTCAATAAATATTTTGTGAGTAAAAATTCCGCAAGAACACAACTTACTATAGATAGCAATGTGACAAAGATGGCTCCTATTCCAAATACAAAAAATGAAATTGCCAATGCAGGTAACATGGCAATGATCACCCCGTACATCAACTTCTGAACTGAATCTTCAGAATGAATGTGAGGAGATGGTGATACAGTTAAAAATTGAGTGCTCATTAGTTATTTCTTTCCCTGATTAATGATGCAACAGTTTTCTTTCCAAGCCTGATATAATCTAAAAGTGGCCTGTCTGATGGGCAGACGAATGAACAGGAACCGCATTCGATGCAGTCCAATACTTTATCTTCCTCCATTTGATCATAAATTTCTTTTTGTGTAAAAGTCATCAATAAATATGGCTCTAATCCCATAGGGCAGACATCAACACATTTGCTGCATCGAATGCAAACCTTTATTTTACCCCGTTTGGCGTCTTCATTGGGGATCAGTAAAATGCCAGAGGTTCCTTTTGCTACTGGAATATCCACTGAGTTTAATGCTTTTCCCATCATAGGTCCGCCACTGATCACTTTACCTGTATTTTCCGGGATTCCACCTGCAGCCTCAATGAGCGCATTAACCGGGGTTCCAATTCTCACTAAGAGATTTAATGGGTTTTTAACATCTTTTCCGGTGATGGTAACAACCCGTTCAACCAAAGGCTTATTCTTCTGAACGGCCTCATAAACTGCAAAAGCTGTCCCAACATTATGAACTACAACGCCAACATCAATAGGAAGTCCGCCAGAAGGAACTTCACGATTAATAGCCGCTTTAATCAATTGTTTTTCACCTCCCTGGGGATATTGTACTTTTAGTGGCTGAACACTCATTCCTTGTTCATTAGCCACTAATTCAGTCATTTTCTGTATGGCGTCCGGCTTATTATTTTCAATTCCAATAATCGCTTTCTCCACATCCAGTGCCTTCATCAGAATATGGGCGCCAACAATGAGTTCAGGGCCCTT
>DAOVVI010000425.1 GCA_030637245.1 Cyclobacteriaceae bacterium | reverse complement strand
TATTGGTACCGGGGAAACTTACCCTTTTAATGAGGCCAGTGCAGCAGTTTTCAAAGATTTGGAATGGCATAGTTGGGCAGGAAAATTACTGGGATCTAATCCTCTTGAAATTGAGCATACATGGGATCGCATTTATCAACAAAATGCCTTTAATGTGTCAGGAGGTGCTGAAATGCGGGCACTTTCCGCCCTAAACTTAGCTCAATGGGATATACTTGGTCAAGCTTGTGGAGTACCGGTTTACCAGTTGCTTGGAGGTTCTGCCAATAAGCCTATAAGAGTGTATAACACGTACACCAATCAACGGAATATCAATGGCTGGAAATTGGAAAATGATATGCATAAAATTGCAAAATTTTTAGTAGAACAAGGGATTAGGGCAATTAAATTTTGCCCGTTTGATTCAGTTGCAGTTAGGAATAAGGGAGCATATATCTCGAAACTGGAAATTGAATCTTGTCTCGATTGGATACGTAAAGTCAGAGATGCCGTAGGTTATCAACTTGAAATTGGGTGCGAATTTCATAGTTATTGGAACCTGCCAAGTGCAGTACGTATCGCCAAAGCACTGGAGCCTTTTGATGTTATTTTTTTGGAAGATATGCTCCTGCCAGATAATATGAAATCATATGTAAATCTGGCACGCGAAACGTCAATTCCGCTTGTTATCAGTGAACGGCTAGCCACACGGTTTGGGTTCAGGGAAAGGTTAGAATCAGATATAGGAGGAATAGCAATGTACGATCTCACCTGGTGCGGGGGCATTTCCGAGGGCAAAAAAATATCAGATATGGCAAATACATATTATATACCTACCATGATGCACACAGCGGGTGGTCCCATCCTCTGGTATGCATCCACACAACTTGCCGCCGCGATTAACAATTTATATTACGTAGAAAGCGTGTACCCGAATTGGAAAGAGCGTTATCCGTTTTTTTTCGAGAATGTTCCAGAAGTTGTGAATGGAGAGGTCAAACCTTCTGAAGAACCAGGGCTAGGGCTCATATTCAAACCGGATCTTTTTAAAAGAAAGGAGGTAATTATTGAAACCATAGCCGAAGAATAGATAATAATTAGATTCTAGAATCAAAGAGATACCATTTCTGGCTCGAGAACTATTAGGCTACTTACGTAATTATGAAGTATTGATTATAATATGCTGTATGTATTGTGTAGTGGGTGGTCAACAGGTCCGGATTTTGTAATTACGACCCGTTGGGTACATGACATCTATTGCCCCAGCAGAGAGTTTTATAAACCAATACAAAAAATGTGTTTGTCGCCTTTTAAATAAATCTTCCCGTTGCTGATAGCCGGAGACGCATTCATATGCTCACCGATGGAATTTTTTGCGATACTTTCAAATGTCGGACCTGGTTTAATCACAGTAATCACTCCCTCATCATTGGGCATGTAAACCAATCCGTTAGCCAGAACAGATGAAGAATATTGTCTGCCCATATTTTCTACCCAGAGGATTTCGCCAGTCGCAACATCAATACAATGAACCTTACCATTTGTCATTGTAGTAAATAAATAGTCATTGGTACATACAGGCGAGGGCACATAATATGCTCCAACAGTGGATCGCCAAACAACATGACTTTCAGTAACATCACCCTGACCATCGGTTCTGATCGCCAATAAATGACGTTGTGGCCAGGCACTACTTACGAGCACAAATCCCATCTTTTCATTATAAACCGGACTGGAACAAAAGTCCTCAGAAGGTCCATTTATAAACCAGTAACGCGACCCATCGTCCGGATTATATGAAGCTATTTCCTGATTACCACAAAAAATCATTTGCATTTTGCCATCAAGTTTCCTGATAATAGGAGTACTAAAACTGTGGGCAGGCTTGTCATGTGGAATTTTCCATATTGTATGACCATCGGTACGGCTTAATGCAGCGATAAAAGCATCGCCTTTACTATTGCCATTAATAATTACTTTATCTTCATAAAGAACAGGTGAACAACTGTATCCATGAGGGCTGGAAAATGTACCTGGGCGTTGGATCCATTTCTGTTTTCCAGTAAAATCGTGAGCCGCCACTACAACGTCCTCACCATCCAGAAACGACACATAGATTAAATTGCCATCAGTAGCTGGTGTACCTGAGGCATAACTGTTATCGCCATGTTTGCGCTCCAAGGCAGTCTTGACCACTGTTTCTTGCCAAAGTAAATCACCACTTTTGCTATCATAGCAAAGGAGTATTTTCTCTTGAGTTTCAAGTAGGGCTGTAACCGTAAAAAGTCGGTCACCCCATATAATTGGTGAAGCATGACCAGTTCCCGGAAACGAGCTCTTCCACACAACGTTTGTTATTGAATCCCACTGAGTGGGCAGGTTGATTTCCGCACTGGTTCCATCGCCATTAATACCTCGCCAATTCGGCCAGTTTTGGGCCAGAACATCAGATAGCGAGTTTAAAAAAAGTGATATGATAATAATACTTAAGAATTTCAACTTCATTATTTAGTTGGTTTTATTGAATGCATAAAGAATAATAAATTCGCTGATAAAAATAAAAATATTTTCAGATAGGCAAACTATCATTTCAGTATATCCAACGATATCTGTGAACATGATAGTTGCGAGACTACGATTTCCCATTGCTGATTATTGTTGGATTAAAAAAAACCAGCTATACGAAAACCGATCTTAAAACATTTTACGAAAAATAAGAGATAGTCAAACTACCGTAACACCATCAGGCTTAAACAACATATAATACCCACATTTTAAGGAATTAATTAAGGACCTGGCGGATATCCATAACTTGTATGATCTTATGAAATCATGTTTTTCACACATTTCAAAGTCTGTTCATTGAAATGCCCAATCAAAGAATTTATAAGTTGAGCAAAAAAGGCTAAATTTATAAAATTAGCCAATGATTTTTTGTTTGTTTGCGCTGCCAAAATAAATGTTCAAAACATGTTATTCTATTTGGTTATACTTTCTTTTTTTTATAGAGCAGATGTGAGATTGCATGAAAAAAATGTGAATTAATCAATTGAACAGAAAATTAAACTTGTCTTTGAAAAATAGTTGTCAGATGTAAGGAGGTATTTAAAAAATACAGT
>DAOVVI010000563.1 GCA_030637245.1 Cyclobacteriaceae bacterium | reverse complement strand
CAATAATTTGCTGGGCGGTGAGGGTTCTCAAGTTTAGAATTTCATACAAAGCATCATCGCTGGCCTCAGAAATTAATTGCTCCGCTTGTCCATGATTTACTATTAAAAAAAATACAATGAATAATAATCCTACCCTTTGGCAAACAGATAGTTTATAAACAAGTCTAATTCTGGTAGTCATATTACAAATAAATTGCAAAGTTGACGATTCATTTAATTTCGAAAATTGAAATCATTATCTGGCTACTATTGCCGATACCAATTAAGCCACTGAAAATGTGACTTAAAAAACGTTATTTTTATTAGCTTTTTTTGTTTGTTAGATAGTGCCTTCAGCTTTTATGAAAATGTCATTATCTTTCGCATCAGCTGGTTTCCCATTTCCATTAGATTTCGCATCTACCATTTTCCCATTGTTATTGACTTTTATTTCTTCAGTATTGCCATTGCCATATTGCAAAGCATCTGCAACTGGCGCCCAACCACGCGCATGGTTTTCACATTTTGCAGTAAAATCTTCCACGGATTCCAAATCATTCAATTGAGTGGATTTGGCTTTTGACGCATTGACCATATTCCTGAGTTTTTCAGGATTATCAAGACATGGACATGGGCGTAAATGATTGTGGTTAAATGGTTGATTTTTTCTGTACTCTTCAAAAATTGGTTGCCTTAACGCCTGTTTCAAACTCATATCCTTGATATTCACATTAGAATAATGAATAAAAGCGCAAGGTTCTACATCTCCTTTTGCATTGATGTGCAGATATTTTTTACCACCGGCAATACATCCTCCTACAAACTCGCCATCATTCCAAAAATCCATCAAAAACATAGGGCGCTGCTTCCTGGCTTCTCTTATTCGATGAAACATAAAAGCGCGCTGCTCAGGAGTAACTATCAAGTCAGGTTGTGCATCACTTCCTACAGGCATATAGGTAAAGTACCAGCCATAATGACATCCCTTTTCCTCCATTAAATCCAGGAATTCCTCTGAAGCTATAACATCAGTGTTTCGTCGATGATAGGTGGCAGAAAATCCATAAAGTATTCCGTGAGATTTCAAAATATCCATTGCCCTAATCACTTTTTGGTAGGTCCCTTTTCCTCTTCTAAAGTCTGTCATTTCCTCAAACCCCTCTATACTGATCCCCGGAGCAAAATTACCAACCCTGGCAACTTCTTTGGCAAATTTTTCATCGATTAGGGTACCATTTGTAAAAGCAAGGAAGTAGCATTCAGGATGCTTCTCACAAAGCCGTATAATATCCCGCTTTCTGATGAGAGGTTCTCCTCCCGAATAAATATAGGTGAAGGTGCCCATTGGCTTGCCCTCCCGGATGATGCGGTCCATTAGCTCAAAAGAGAGCGAATCCGTTTTGTCATAATCTTTGGCCCAACATCCGATACATTCGAGGTTGCATGCCGAGGTAGGATCCATAAGTACTGCCCACGGTATCTGTTGTTGTAGCTTTTCTTTCAGTTTAATTCGTTTGCCCTTGGTGAGCAAACCTGCTTTTAGTAAAAAACTTCCGATAAATTTTCTCCTGACATTAGGAGTCAATTCCTGCTTCATGCTCTTGATAAATTTATAATAGGGATTAGTAGGATCTTCTAATTGTTCATAAATGCTATCCAAAGCTCCTTTATGGAATTTATACAAGCCAAGGCTGTTTATCAATTGTAAAACTTTTTTTGAATTTCCTACAAGATCTCGATCTAAGTATTTAACAAGTGATGGTATTAATATGTCGATAAAGCTTTTCATGGTCAAAAAAATTTTGCATTTAAAAATCGTGTAATTGTCAGATTAAAACTAACATACCATTCATTGAATATCAATACAACTTAAGTGGTACAAAGCAGAGAAAAGACCTCAAAATGAAGATGTGTGTGGCTTACAAGGGAAACAT
>DAOVVI010000370.1 GCA_030637245.1 Cyclobacteriaceae bacterium | reverse complement strand
TTGGTGGAGGTGGGCATTCCATGGCTATTCTCGAAAATATAAAAGAAGGCAGTCTTTATGCTTTCGACCAGGACCAGGACGCCGCTGAAAATGCAGAGCGCATCAACAGTAAGTCCTTTAGATTTATAAAAAACAATTTCAGGTTCGCTGACAAGTTACTAAAACATCATGGAGTTAATCAGGTAGATGGTATTTTAGCAGATTTAGGGGTATCATCACACCAAATAGACACCCCTGAGAGGGGATTCTCGACCCGATTTGAAGGAGAACTTGATATGCGTATGGATAGGGATTCTTCCAAAAGCGCAAGACAGGTGATCAACAAATATTCCGAAGCGGACTTACACAAAATTTTTGGCATGTTTGGCGAAGTAAAAAATGCCAAGAGTCTTGCTTCTGCCATAATTGACGCGAGGAGCCAGGAGGCTATCAGGACAAATGAAGATTTAAAAAAGATATTGTACGAATTTGCCCCAAGGGGCCGGGAATTCAAATATTTTGCACAGGTGTTCCAGGCATTGAGGATCGAAGTGAATAATGAGTTGGAAGCGCTAAAAGAAATGTTAACCAGGTGTATGAATATTTTAAAACCGGGAGGCCGGTTTGTTATCATTTCTTACCATTCGCTCGAAGACCGTCTTGTCAAGAATTTTTTCAAAACCGGAAAATTTTTTGGCGATGTCGAAAAAGATGTTTTTGGGAATGAATTGAAACCATTAAGAGCTATTACCAGGAAGCCGATTCTGGCAGATGAAAAGGAAATCCTTGATAATAAAAGAGCCAGAAGCGCTAAAATGAGAATTGCAGAAAAAAAATAAGATGGCTAAAAACACCTATAAAATAAACAAGGGAAAGGGTGAAAAAACAAGTCTGTTTTCATTGATCGAAAACAAACTCAAACTCGATTCCTTGTTTGATGAAGGTGTGCCTGCAAAATACATTCCGCATACGCTCTTTTTAACTGCCATTGCGATTTTTTATATCGGAAACAATCACTGGGCGGAAAAGACGATCAGGAAAATTGATAAGATGCAGGTGGAGGTGGAAGAGCTTCGTGCAGATTTCACCTCGCTCAAGGCTGATTATATGTTTTCGAGCAAGCAATCAGAAGTAGCGCGAAAAGTAAAAAAAATAGGATTAAAAGAAAGTCAGACACCACCAAACAAAATTGTAATAGAAAAAGGTGAACATTAGAAGGTCCATAATTTTAAGGGTTAGAATAGCATTTCTAATTATAGGTATTTTCGCTATTGCGGCGCTTGTCAGGATTTTTATGCTTCAAACAGTCGATGACAGAAAGTGGGCAAGGTTAGCTGAAGAGATAGATTTGCAATTTAGAAAAGTTCCCGCCACGCGTGGCAATATTTACAGTGACAACGGCAGCCTACTTGCTACATCCCTGCCTTCTTATCGTATAGCATTCGACCCGACCATGGCCAGTGATGAGATATATAAAAAAGGTATCGACTCATTAACATATAAACTTTCATGGCATTTTAATGATCGCAGCAGAGCGCATTATAAAAGAAGTATCAATGACGCACGACTTGCCGGGAAACAATACATAATCTTAAACAGAAAACTGGTAAAATACCAGGAAAAGAAAGAAATGGCAAAATGGCCAATTTTCAGAGAAGGAAGACTAAAAGGAGGAATAATCTTTGAAAAACTTGATCGAAGATCCAGACCCTTTTCTTACCTGGGATACAGAACGGTTGGCTTTGTAAATGACAATAATGATGGCGCCGGCCTTGAATACAGTTTCAATAGATATCTGTCGGGAAAAGACGGAAAAGCCTTATACCAAAAAATTGCAGGCGGTAATTGGAGACCGCTTCATGATGGGTCTGAAGTTCGACCTGTAGAAGGGTACGATATTCATACCACAATAAATGTAAACCTCCAGGATGTAACAGAATCGGCTCTTCTAAAAGCGTTGAAAGACCATGAAGCTGATTATGGATGTGCAGTTGTCATGGAAGTAGCCACAGGAGATATCAAGGCCATTTCCAATTTGACAAAAAACGAGAAATACCATGATTACAGGGAAGTCTTCAACTATGCAGTTCAGGGATTGTCGGAGCCTGGCTCAACATTCAAGTTGGCTTCCATGATCGCACTCCTGGAAGATTCCAATTTAAAACTTACCGATAGTATTGAGACCGGTGATGGCGCTTATAAATTTTATAACGAAACAATGAGGGATCATAAGCCGGGTGGTTATGGAACGATATCAGTAAGGCAGGCATTTGAATATTCTTCCAATATCGCAATTTCAAAAATGATCTACAGTCAGTTTGGAAGTGATCCTCAACTATATATTGATTATATGAATTCCTTTGGACTGTCTCAGCCTCTTGGTTTCCAAATGGTTGGAGAAGGTATTCCAAAAATTAAAAACCCTTCTGACAAATCATGGAGTGGAATTACCTTACCATGGATGTCAATTGGTTATGAAGTTGAAATTACACCTTTGCAGGTTCTTGCTTTTTACAATGCTATTGCCAATGATGGAAGAATGATACGCCCCATCATTGTAAAATCAATTACACAGGCAGACAATGAAATCAAATATTATGAAAGCCAGGTAATTAAAAGAAAGATCTGTTCCGCCAAAACACTAAAGGAGGTTCGATCCTTATTGGAAGGAGTAGTAGAAAACGGCACTGCTCGCAACATTAAAAACAGCTACTATAAAATCGCCGGCAAAACCGGAACGGCGCAAAAAATTGTCAATGGCAGACATATAAAAAAGTATAATACCTCGTTTGTCGGATATTTCCCTGCAAATGACCCGCAATACAGTTGCATAATAATCATTGACAAACCAAAAGGATTCAGACAATACGGTTCAAATGTTGCTGCTCCGGTATTTAAAGAAATAGCTGATAAAATTTATGCCCGTGACCTGAAAATGCATGCCCCATACATTGCAAGGCAAAATGTAAAAGAGGGTATTTTCCCTGTAATCAAAGCAGGAAATCGGGAAGATCTACAAAAAATATGCGATGAGTTTTTGATACCAAACCAGGCTTTAACCGATGAAGAATGGGTAAAAGCTCAACGCAAAGATAATGCTGTGTTATGGACGACCGATGAAATAGCCCCGGAGGTTATACCTGATGTATTAGGTATGACTCTCCGGGATGCTATTTTTCTACTTGAAAATCATGGTTTGCAAGTAGCTCACAAAGGAAGCGGCCGCATAACAGCTCAGTCCATATTACCCGGACAAAAAATATTAAAAGGTAGTAGAATCACACTTACGCTTGGATGATTTTATTAAAAGACATATTGTACAAAGTGCCTTTAAAGGCCACTTCAGGGGATATGAATATTCCTATAGAAAAGGTACGATTTGACTCCAGGAAAGTGAGTGAAGGCGATTTGTTTGTTGCCGTGAAAGGGACACAGGTTGATGGGCATGAATATATCCGTGCCGCAATAGAAAAAGGAGCTTCTGCAATCATTTG
>DAOVVI010000558.1 GCA_030637245.1 Cyclobacteriaceae bacterium | reverse complement strand
ATCTATTCAACTTCTGATTTTTCCATGAAGAAAACTAATGATATCGAAGTGATTGAAAGTCAGGTTATGCCGGTATCTGTTATTTCTGAAAAGTTATAATCCAATTATATTCATGGTTTTGGAAGGTAATTATTTGCCTTCCCTGGCTATGATTAAAATATATCCCCAAACCTTTCAAAATCTTCTTTCTATTCATCAGGTTTTGACGTCATAATAAAATAGCCTGATTCCACATTTCCTGTGTATTCTATCTGAAGATTAAAATCCATTAACGCATCTTTTTTTATCAAAACGTAAAAGTTGATGACAACATGGATTTTTAGCTTTTTTGTTTAATATTAGCAATATTAAGTTTCAATAACTTTTCCTCTGAAAAAGCCAAATTATGCAAGACATCAAATCACAAGTTTTAGCCTGTAAAAAGGAATGTGAGCACCATTTGAATAATGAATTACTTCCTTTTTGGTTTGACCGGACTATGGATAAAGTAAATGGTGGATACATCACCCATTTTGATAAGGACGGCTTTGATACCGGCGAAGATGAAAAATCTATGCTTGGCCAGGCGAGAAGTATTTATGTTTATTCATCAGCTTGTCGGTATGGATACGGGGGAGAACATAGCGCTGATTTTGCACGCCATGGGGTAGATTTTCTGATCGATAAAATGTGGGATTCGGTTCATGGTGGATTTTATTGGATGACAGACCGGGAAGGAAATATAAAAATTGATGAAAAGATATTGTACGGACAAAGTTTTGCAATCTATAGTTTGAGTGAATACACCCTGGCGACAGGTGATTTAAGAGGAATTGAATATGCAGAAAAAGTGTTCGACTTGATCCAGAAGTATTGCGTTGATACACACTTTGGAGGATATTTTGAAATGTTTGAGCGGAACTGGGAGTTGAAAGGACCCGGAGCTGCCGGAGGAGACCGAAAAACGCTGGATATCCATATGCACCTGATGGAAGCATTCACTACACTATATGAATGTAGCGGCAAGGAAGTGCATCGACGTAAACTCATTGAAATTATCGAATTGATCATCGATAAAATTTTACATCCTGAATATCGAACAGGAATTCCTCAATTTTTTGCAGATTGGAAAGTTGCACCGCAAATCAAATTTGATATTATCTGGGGTTGGGACCGGTTCACAGAAGATGGTTCAAAAGGCCAGGCCGAGGACAATACAAGTTATGGACATAATGTGGAATTTGCATGGCTTCTTATGCGAGCACTGGATATTCTGAATATACCAATAAAAAAGTATAAGAATGTGATACAAAAGCAATATGACCATGCCCTTGCTCATGGAATTGACTGGGAGCACGGAGGTGTATTTGTTGAAGGATCACATGCCGGAGGGGTTTATGACCGGGAAAAGGAATTCTGGCAAAATGCCGAAATGCTCATTGCACTTACCCAGGGATGTTTGGTTTTGGATTTGGAAAAATATTGGCCTGTCTATGAAAATGTACATCGTTTTGTTTTTGATAAAATCATCAATCACGAAGTTGGAGAATGGTGGCCGCTACTCACCAGGCAGGGGGAACCTATCTGGACGCATATGAGTCATAACTGGAAAATCAATTATCACACAATAAGGTCTATGGTTGAAACCATTGAAAGGATGGATAAGATCCTGAAATTATAATGATAAAATTAGGCAGCCTATGGTTAGGGAAATTGTCCATTGGGATAGTTTTAAGATCACAATTTGTGACCTTAATAAATGAAAATAGTTTAGAACTATCAAAGATATCCTCCGAGTCCTCTCGCGAGTGACTCGGAGGAGAGTAAATAGAATGACCTGTAAAAATGAATAACATTTTTTAAACCTGTAATAAATTGAATATTTCACTCAGCGGATTAGATTGGTTTATTGGTAGTTTCGTACTATTTGGCAGCCTGGCTATTGGATTGTATATGGCCCAAAGAGCCAAGGCAGGTCAAAACAGTTCAAACTT
>DAOVVI010000020.1 GCA_030637245.1 Cyclobacteriaceae bacterium | reverse complement strand
TAATTTGGTGTACCTTGATGCAAAGACAGGCCGATCCATGGCTAAACGATTCAATGTGAAAGGTATAACAAGACATAAAGAAAACGATCTCACTAAAGGAACTAACGGTTCTAAAATGTTATATTTTAGTGCAAATCCCAACGGAGAGGCAGAAGTAATAACTGTAGGGCTTTCAAGTCGATGTAAGGCTCGGATGAAAGTTTTTGACTTCGATTTTTCAAGTCTGGAGATCAAAGGGAGAGGTGCTGGAGGGAATATATTAACTAGGTATCCGGTACGAAAGATACAATTAAAATCCGAAGGAAAGTCAACACTTGGAGGTGTGGATATACACTATGATGAAGCTATTGGAAGACTTAATCGAGACCAAACAGGAAAGCATCTTGGGAATTTCAATGCCGAAGATAGTATTTTGGTGATCTATAGCGATGGTTCGTATGAACTCACGACTTTTGAGTTGACTAACCGGTATGAATTTCAGCAGGTCAAGTTGATCGAAAAATTCGATCAGGAGAATATAATTACGGCTATTTACCAGGATGGGGGCTCAAAAAACTCATACATAAAGAAATTTACAGTTGAGACAACCACATTAAATAAGAAATTCCTTTTTATAAGTGAATCTAAAGGATCTAAATTACTTTACGCCTCATCAAAAAGTAATATCGTGCTTGAGATGGTTGTGAAGAAAAAAAGATCCGAATTTAAGTTGGATGAATTGGTGGGTGTAAAAGGGTGGAAAGCAGTTGGTAATAAATTATCGACATTCCCAATTACAAAAATAAAGGAATTATCAAGAGAAGAGCCAGAATATGACGAGCCGGAAGAAAGTGAAGAAAACATAGCGGAAGTATCTAATGAAAAAATAGAACAACCTGCAACAGACAATATAAAGGAACAAATAAAAATAAAACCTGAAGCACACGAAAATAAAGATTCCGGCCAGGATTTAGTGGAGGGAACTGTTGAAGATAAACAAATTAGCGATTCTGGTAAAAATGCAGATAGTAAAGAAGATAAGAAAAGTAAAAAGGAAAAACACGAGGAAAGTTTTCACTCCGGTGATACTATAGAGATGAAGATTGATATGGAGCAAATTAAAAAGAAAAGAGACCAGCTTGACCTATTTGATGAATAGACGTCATTTTTTTATTAATAAAGGCTTATTCCCTTTAATAGGATCTTACCTTTGCAAAGTGGAAACCGGAATTAGCATGAGGGCTTCAATTTGTATATTCTTTCTATTGGCACAAGTTTTATTTTTCGGATGCAATCCAAAATATGGAACCCATGAAATTGTATATTTTAATGAGGATAAGAAAGCCTCAGATGACGTTTATATCAGTTTCCTGACAAATCAAATTGAACAATACCCGGAAGAGGAGGATAATTATTTAAAACTTGCTAATATTTATAAAGGTCAAAATAATCCTTTAAAAGCAATTGAACTTTTGCAAAAGGCAGAAAAAGTGAATCCGGGAAGTATTGATGTTTTAATTGATCTCTCATCATTTTATTTACAGGATAAAAATATTGAAAAGCTTTCGAATACCTTAAAGTCCATAATGAATATTGATATGGATAATATGAATTTTCTGAAATTATCAGCCGGATATTCCTTGTTACTGAATGACTACACAAATGCCATGTTTTTTGCAAACAGGGCAATATTAGCAAATCCATATGATGATGAGAATCTATTTCTAAGGGGGAGTGCTCAGCTTATAAATAGAGATAGTCTCAGTGCATTAATAAGTTTTGAAGATGCTTATAAGTTGAAAAATTCAGATAAAAGTTCCCTAAAGATATTTGATTTGGCGCTTGCGCTTGGTAATCATAACAAAGCAAGGAAATTTTTGGATGAAATTACGTTGAATAATACAACCCGTCAATTGTGTTATGAATGGGGAGCGTATTTCAATGAAATAGGAAAGAGGGATACTTCAAAAATAATCCTGTTGAAATGCCTGCGTGAAAGGCCGGATGAACCAAGGATAAATTTTGAGTTGGCTAAGATCTATTTTAATGTAAATAATATTGACTCTACACTTTACTATGTCAATCAGTATTTAGATTCAAAACCTATTGGGACTGATGGGTATGTTCTGAAAGCCAGAACCCTTGAAAAAATAAACTATTATACGGATGCAAAGGAATTATATAAAATAGCGCTGGATATGGATAGTACTTCCATATTAGCGAGCAAAGGATTGGACAATCTTGAAAGAAAAGTTGCATATTTGCGCCTGAAAAAAAGAAAAGAGGAAGTTCAGAGGCAAGTTGAAATATTAAAGCCCCTGAATTCCAAGGAGATAAATTGATTTTTTTATGAGTGAGCAAAAGGTGAAAATAACGCTTCCGGATGGATCGATAAAGAAATATGACAAAGGAATATCAAGCCATGAAATTGCCTTGAGCATTAGCGAAGGATTAGCCAGAAATGTGTTAGCGGCAAAAGTTAATGGTGAAGTATGGGATTCTTCCCGCCCTATTATGGATGATTCAACTGTTAAGTTGCTCACATGGAATGATAGTGATGGAAAAAATACTTTTTGGCATTCTTCTGCCCACCTAATGGCAGAGGCTCTGGAGGCGCTTTACCCGGGAATCAAATTTGGCATTGGCCCTCCTGTAGAAACTGGATTTTATTATGACGTTGATTTTGGTGATCAGGAATTTGATTCTGCTGACCTGGGAAAAGTGGAGCAAAAAATGACTGAACTGGCCAGGCAGAAAAATGATTATATAAGAGAGGAAGTATCAAAAAAGGACGCCATAGATTATTTTACTGGGAAAGATGATGAGTACAAATTGGAATTGTTGGAAGACCTTGAGGATGGATCTATTACTTTTTACAAACAAGGAAATTTTACCGATCTGTGCAGGGGCCCGCATATTCCAAATACCGGAATAATTAAGGCATTAAAACTCACGAATATTGCAGGAGCCTATTGGCGGGGTGATGAAAATCGCAAGCAGTTAACCCGGCTTTACGGTGTGACATTTCCAAAGAAGAAAGAACTTGATGAATACCTGATGCTTTTAGAAGAAGCCAGGAAAAGAGATCATAGAAAACTGGGTAAAGAGCTTGAGTTATTTACGTTCTCAGAAAAAGTAGGACAGGGGCTCCCCTTATGGCTGCCAAAAGGGACAAAACTTAGAGAAAAATTAGAGAGCTTTTTGAAGAAGGCCCAGGTAAAGGCCGGTTATGAATCCGTTATTTCACCACACATTGGGAATAAAAATTTATATGTAACTTCTGGGCACTACGAAAAATATGGAGATGATTCATTTCAACCGATCCATACCCCAAATGAAAACGAGGAGTTTTTGTTAAAACCAATGAATTGTCCGCACCACTGTGAAATGTATAAATTCAGACCACGGTCATATAAGGAATTACCTATACGTTATGCGGAATTTGGGACAGTTTATAGATATGAACAAAGTGGAGAATTGCATGGATTGACACGAGTACGTGGATTTACTCAAGATGATGCGCATATATTTTGCCGGCCTGATCAGGTAAAAGAGGAATTTAAAAAGGTTATAGACCTGGTATTATATGTTTTCAACTCATTGGGTTTTAATAATTTTATAACACAAATTTCATTGCGTGATCCGGAAAATAAAAAGAAGTATATTGGTGATGATGAAGCGTGGAATCAGGCCGAAAAAGACATAATTGAGGCTACCGAAGAAAAAGGAATAAAAACCGTAACCGAAATTGGAGAAGCTGCATTTTATGGGCCAAAATTAGATTTTATGGTCAAAGATGCCTTGAAGCGCAGTTGGCAGTTGGGAACAATTCAGGTTGATTACAATCTCCCTAAAAGATTTGAGCTTGAATATGTAGGTGCTGATAATCAAAAGCATCGTCCGGTTATGATTCATAGAGCTCCTTTTGGTTCTATGGAGAGGTTTGTAGCCATTTTGCTGGAACATACCGCAGGAAGATTTCCATTATGGCTTAGCCCTTTGCAGTATATTATTTTACCTATTTCAGAAAAATATGCTAATTATGCCAACAAGGTAAACCAAGAATTGACTTTAAAGGATCTTACGGGTTATGTCGATCACAGAGATGAGAAGATAGGGCGAAAGATTCGGGATGCTGAAATGAATAAAATACCATTCATGTTTATAGTTGGTGAAAAAGAAATTGAATCCGGTTCGGTCTCTATCCGAAAACATGGAGAAGGAGATATTGGTACGTATAGTATGAAAGATCTGATTTTATTTATGGACAAAGAAATAGAAAAAAGTTTATCGTTAGAAAATAGTTAAGCAAATAACTATTTTAAATACAGAAAATTATGCAGATATTTGCAGCTTTATTTTTAAGCATAAAAAAAGGAGGTAAAAATTAGTAAACAAAGACCCTTTAATAGAAATCGTAGAAACTTTAGAGGACGTCAGGAAGAGCCCTACAAAATAAATGATAGAATTAAAGCTACCCATGTTAGGGTTGTTGGAGAAAATGTGGAGGTTGGAATTTACGATATTCAACAAGCAATTGAGATGGCAGAAGGTCAAAGCTTGGATTTAGTTGAGATTTCGCCTAAAGCCGATCCGCCGGTTTGCAAGATCATTGATTATTCAAAGTTCAAATACGAACAGAAGAAAAAGCAAAAAGAGATCAAAGCCAAAGCTCAAAAAACAATAATGAAGGAAATTCGTTTTGGCCCCAATACTGATGATCATGATTTTAATTTTAAACTGAAGCATGCAATTAATTTTCTGCAGGATGGGGCGAAAGTTAAAGCGTATGTTCATTTTTTTGGGAGAACGATTGTTTTTAAGGAAAGAGGGGAAATTTTGTTATTGAAATTTGCACAGCAGCTTGAAGAATATGGAAAAGTAGAGCAATTGCCAAAATTGGAAGGGAAAAGAATGGCAATTTTTATTTCTCCAAAAGCAACAAAGAAATAATTATTATAAAAATAGATTAAAATGCCAAAAGTAAA
The DNA here is from genome assembly GCA_030637245.1 of Cyclobacteriaceae bacterium. Lineage (GTDB taxonomy): Bacteria > Bacteroidota > Bacteroidia > Cytophagales > Cyclobacteriaceae > JAAUQL01. The sequence continues at coordinate 5,928 of DAOVVI010000020.1, read as the reverse complement.
AACGAAGTCTGGAGCGAAGAAGAGGTTCAAATTGACAGGAACCGGCAAGATAAAAAGAAAGCATGCTTATCATAGCCATATCCTAACGAAGAAAGAAACCAAGCAAAAGAGAAATCTTAATCATGTCACATTAGTGCATAAAAGCGATGCTCCTCGCGTAAAGAAAATGTTAAACATTTAAGTAAAATTAATTAGAGGCCAGGATTGAAGGTTTTAAAGATTCGAATGAACACCTCAATTCAAAAAAACGATTAAAAAATGCCAAGATCAGTAAATTCAGTAGCTGCAAAAGCTAGAAGAAAAAAGGTCCTTAAATCTGCAAAAGGTTATTGGGGGCGAAGGAAAAATGTTTGGACCGTAGCTAAGAATGCTGTAGAAAAAGGAATGCAGTATGCTTACAGGGACAGAAAAGCAAAGAAAAGAGAGTTTAGAGCGTTGTGGATCCAGAGAATAAATGCCGGGGCAAGAGAGCATGGAATGTCCTATGCAGTATTGATGGGGAAGCTGAAAGAAGCAAAAATTGACCTGAACAGAAAAGTATTGGCTGATTTAGCCATGAATCATCCTAAAGCTTTTAAAGCTGTTGTTGACAAGGTCAAATAAAGACAAACATGACTATTTGAAAGTCTCGAATTTCGAGGCTTTTTTTTATGTCTGATTTTTTATTAAATAACCGGTCAACTTACCGTAGCAGACAGGTGCCGTGTATCCCAATTCATTAGCATTTTCAATAATTATTTCCTCCCTCGCACACAAATCATCTAACATCCTATAAACCAGTCAATTGGTTTTAGCGTTTGTGATTTCCTTTTCCTTAGTCTCAGCATTTTTCTTAACCTACCATTCGTTTTTTCTAATGAACCTCACCGTGTATTTTCCCTAATAGAAGGAAGTCCGCTTCTTTGAAAACTGAATTATTCAGGGGTCTTACTTTTGATATTCCTGCCTACCGCGCAGACGGGCATGTTTTTTTGGAAAAAAATAATTAGCTGATAAGTTTAAATGATAAAAGATTTAAAGGATTGAGGGGATTGACTTATCAATCTTTATCAACATTTTTCTCAAACTCTTATCGATCTTATTTGATTTTGGCTCATCGAGGTTAGGTTAGTGATGTACTAAAAAGCATCTATGATAAAAAAAAATGAATTTAAAATTCAAATCATATTGTTTTAGTATGTGGCATAAAGAACTAAAATTTTTAGCAGTTGATTTAATGCGTTATCTAAGAAGTTAAAAAGGGGGCATAGAACATTTCTTTCACTAATATTTTTAACTCCATTATTCATTTTTTCAAATTAGTGAAAGAAGTTTTACTCAGGTAAGGTAATCGAATTCCATTACCATTAAACTTATTACGTTAGGTATTACTTTAGAGGATAAATAATTATAAAGAAATGCCAGCCATTTGTGAGGCATTCTTGAAAAATTATTTTTCATAGGTTGTGGTTTAATGTTTAGTGGAAAGTCGCGTTTGCGGCTTTCCGCATTTATAGGCACCTCATCTTTAAATCCTCATAAAATCACTAAAATATTTATGTCAGATATGAAATAAATGATTGGGAATGGATTAAAATTCCGAAATAAAACTTTGGTAATTTATCGACTGGAAGAAATGTAGCGAGGACGGGAGTTGAACCCGTGACCTCAGGGTTATGAATCCTGCGCTCTAACCAACTGAGCTACCTCGCCATTTTTTTGGAGTGCAAACATACAAATATCATTTATAATCGCAAATTCAATCCTAAAAAGAATTTTGTTAGTATATATAATTATTATATATTGAAATCATTAAAATTCAACTTTATGAAGAAGACGAAATTTGCCTATGAGTATGAGATAAATGCTTCAAAAAAAATGCTTTATCCATACTTTACAACAGCTAGTGGTCTTGCACAGTGGTTTGCGGACGATGTTAATCTAGACGAGGACAATATATTTAATTTCATTTGGGAGGGTGAGGATCACAAAGCTAAAATGGTGAGTCATAGAACTAATTCGTTTGCCAAGTTTATCTTTCTAGACTCAGATAAGTTAGAAGGAGAGGACCCTGATTGGGTTGAGTTTAAAATAGATTTAAATGAAATGACGCAAACAACCTTCATTAAGGTTCAGGAATATAATGATTTTGACGATAAGGAAGAACAAGCAGAAGTATGGGAAGGATTATTGCATACTTTAAAAGAAACCGTGGGTGGATGAAATTGATTCCCTCTTTTTTAGCTTCTATAATTTATGAATGTTTCTCATATGGAGATAAGTCTTCCTGCCAAGCCATTGGCAAGTGCCGTGATTTCTAACTCTTTACCAGTATCCATTATTATCTCATAAGTTATTCAGGATAGAACAATAATTTTGCGGATAAAAAGTTGATAAGCAAGAGGAAACATTAGATGAAAAAAATAGATAAACTCATCATTGGCGCATTTTTAGGGCCATTTTTTCTGACTTTTTTTGTGGTGATTTTTATATTGCTTTCTCAATTCATGTTGAAATACCTGGACGAGATTGTCGGAAAAGACCTGGACACATCTGTTATCCTGCAGCTAATTTTTTATTTCAGTATATTCATGACACCCAATGCATTTCCTCTGGCTGTTTTATTGTCTTCTTTGATGACCTTTGGGAATTTAGGAGAGCATTTTGAATTAACTGCGTTAAAAGGTTCAGGGATATCATTAATCAGAACTATGGTTCCCATTTTTGTATTTACAATTTTTTTGACTGGGATTGCATATTATTCAAATAATAATATTGTCCCCAAAGCGAACCTTAAAGCCTTTAGTCTATTGTATGACGTAAAGCAAATGAAACCATCCATGGAGCTTAAAGAAGGAGCTTTTTACAATGGAATTGAAGGATATAGTATCAAGGTAGGAGAAAAATACCCTGATGGAAAAACCTTAAAGGATCTTGTCATTTATGACCAAACAGCCGGACAAGGAAATAAGCATGTTACATTAGCTGATTCCGGCCAGATGTATAATATATTGAACGACAGGTATCTCGTATTAGAAATGTTTAATGGGAATACGTACAGTGAAGGGAAAAGTTCTCGTAAGAATTACCTTGCCCAACAACAGCCTGATCCACTGGTTCGAAATGAATTTGAATCTCAGAAAATTGTTTTTAGTCTTGCTTCATTCGATTTGAAAAGAACAAAAGAAGAACTTTTTTCCAGTAACCGGTTAATGAAAAATTCCTATCAATTAAAAGCAGATGTGGATTCTATGAAAATCGAATTTTTCGACAAAACTGAAGAGGTCAAAGAACATAGTTTTAAGTTTTTTGATTATCACTTGCAGGATATAGTAAGCGTTTATAAGGAGCGATCTTTGGAGCGTGAAGCAAAAAAACGAGCAAAAGAAGAAAGAGAAGAAGAAGAAAGAGAAGAAAGAGAACAAAAAATGATTGAATCAAAATATAAGGAGGAGACAGAAAAGCTGAAAAATAAAGCTATTTCTTTGGAAAAATCTTATGACTCCTCTAAAGTCAGTTCTACTTCCGGTTCGGTTGAAACCAATCTTAAAAAACTCAATCAGAAAGAAGTTAAATCAACTGATAAAAAGAAAATTATAAATAAAAAAACGATACCAAAGTCTTTGGAAATGAATAATAAGGCAATCAGGCAGAAAAATGAATTTGATGAGAAGACTGTGGCAGAAAAAGCAAAATATAAAAAGGAAGATACTATCGTTGTCAAACTGACTTTTGAAGAAAACATGGTGATTATTGATAGTCTTATGAACAAACCTACCACAATTAAAAGGGCCTTTAACAAGTCTCTTTCCAGCGTTCGATACATTAAGAACAATATGATGATGCGAAATGGCCAGTTAGACAAACTGAAAACAGAATTAAATAAATTTCAATTGGAGCGGAATAAAAAGCTTTCCTACGCTATCACAATTTTAATTATGTTTTTTATTGGTGCGCCATTAGGTGCGATTATAAAAAGAGGAGGGCTTGGTGTCCCGGTACTTATTTCATTGTCATTTTTTATTTTGTTTTATGTAATTTCTATGATGTGCGAAAAATGGACACGTACAGATGTTATGGATCCTTTTATTGCTGCATGGATGGCGAACATAATTTTGTTTCCGGTTGGGATGTTTTTTATGAAGCAGGCAAAAAATGATGCGCGTCTTTTTGAGACGGATTTCTATAGCGTTGTATTTCTTAGAATTAAAGCTTACTCTTTTTCTCTTAAATCAAAATTCAAAAAAAATAAATAGTTTGAATTAATGTTTTTTACTTATATCTTTGCGCGATTTATAATATTAAGAAGAATTAGCTAACATGTATTTGACAAAAGAAAAAAAACAAGAACTTTTTGAAAAGCATGGTCGGTTAAAGTCTAAAGGTGATACTGGCTCTCCGGAAGCCCAGGTGGCTCTTTTTACTTTTAGAATTAACCACCTTACAGAGCATCTTAAAGTTAACAAAAAAGATCATTCGACAAGATTAGGCCTGTTAAAATTAGTAGGAAAAAGAAGAAGGCTTTTGGATTACCTCTTTCGCAAAGATATTGAGCGATACCGGGCAATCATTAAAAAATTAAATATTAGGAAATAAGACAAATGAGGGAGTTCGAGTTCGAGTTCCCTCTTTTATTCATTCCCAATTCCTAAGCGTTTTACCAAATTTTAGAATTAATACAAATTATTATATGTTACAAAACATTGTTAATAAGACCATCAAATTAAGTGATGGCAGAGAAATATTTATAGAAACCGGTAAGCTGGCCAAACAAGCTGATGGAGCGGTTGTAGTAAGAATGGGAGATACAATGCTGCTAGCTACTGTGGTTTCCGGCACTGAAGCCAGAGAAGGTGTGGATTTCTTACCACTTTCTGTTGATTATCAGGAAAAGTTTGCCTCGGCTGGTAAGATACCGGGAGGATTTCTTAAAAGAGAAGGAAGATTGGGTGATCATGAAATACTCGTTTGCCGACTTGTGGATAGAGCATTACGGCCACTTTTTCCTGATGACTATCATGCCGAAACCCAGGTTTTTATCCAATTAATATCAGCTGATCCTAAAGCTCAACCTGATGCTTTGGCTGCGTTAGCCGCTTCTTCAGCGTTGGCGGTATCAGATATACCTTTTGGCGGTCCTATCTCTGAAGTAAGAGTTATTAAATTGGGGGATGAATTTATAATAAACCCAACCGCAGAAGAAGTTGGAAAAGCAGACCTCGAATTGATTGTTGCCGCTACTATCGATAATATCCTAATGGTAGAAGGTGAGATGAATGAGGTTTCTGAGGAGGAAATGCTGGAGGCATTAAAAGTTGCTCATGAAGCAATTAAAGATCAATGCAAAGTTCAAATCGAACTGACTGAGGCCGTAGGTAAAACTGAAAAAAGAACCTATAGTCATGAGACAAATGATGAAGAACTCAGGGTTGAAATGAATGAAAAACTATATGATCAGGTTTATAATGTAGCTAAACAAACAATTGCAGATAAAAAGGAAAGAAAAGAAGCTTTTGATAAAGTAAAGGAAAGCTACATAGAAAGTTTACCGGAGGATCATGAAAAAGATCCGTTCCTGATCGATAAGTATTTCCATGATATCGAAAAGAAAGCTGCCAGAAATCTTGTTTTAGATGAAAGAGTAAGGCTTGATGGTCGTGAAATGGATCAGGTAAGACCTATTTGGAGCGAAGTGGATTATTTGCCTACTGCACATGGATCTGCGATCTTTACAAGAGGAGAGACTCAATCATTGACTACGGTTACTTTAGGTACCAAGCTTGATGAGAAAATGATTGATAATGCCATGGTTTCGGGTACCATCAAATTTCTTCTTCATTATAATTTCCCTGGTTTTTCAACTGGCGAAGTCAGACCAAATCGAGGTCCTGGCAGGAGAGAGATAGGTCATGGGAATTTGGCACATCGGGCATTGAAAAAAGTGCTTCC
>DAOVVI010000110.1 GCA_030637245.1 Cyclobacteriaceae bacterium | reverse complement strand
ATCAAACAATAAGACATTTATAAAGTCAAATTCTGACTTATTTTTCAAAATTTATTTGGTGGAAGGGTCATTAAATAAGACCTCATTTTCCAGGAAGCTCACCAATATGGAATTTCCTGCTAAAGCTAAAAATGATTTTGGAATTTATGCGGTTGAGTATGTAAATCAATTCTTCAAGGAAAAAGCAGAAGATGAATCATCCCTTAATGAACTTAAATCCAGAACTTTGGATTTAAATTAAAACTACCACCAACTCGTAAACGCCTTCACTATCACAGGTTCTTATTCTTATTTGCTGATCCCTTTGACAAATTCCTGGTTGATGCGTCTAAGGTATTCGAGTTTATATTTTTTATTATGATAAAATGGAATTAAGAGTGCATCAAAATTTTTATTACTTTTAGTATAGTATAATACCTTTTTATTCATTGCTTTCATTTTTTAAATTATTATCTCATGGAAAAGATTTTATTCAATATCAGTGGTTTTCTTTTTAGCATCATTTTATTGACAACTGCATGTACCCCACCAACTAATTGGGATCTGGCAAACAAGAACAAGAACCTGCTAAGGGTTTCCACAATTTTCACAGCCCATGATGTACGGGATAAACTATCATATAAAGATGGGCTTGATAGCGCTATTCTATGGTGCAAGAATGCTGGGGTTACAAGGGTTTTTATTGAGACTTTCAGGGGATATACAGCCGAACGTGAAACCTTGCTGCATGCCAAAGAACAATTTGAGCAAGCGGGAATTGAGACATCAGGCTGTGTCACAACAGTTAATTTCGGGAAGCCCTCGACAGGCGGCTCAATAGTATCCTGCTATACCAGCGAGGAAACAAGGAAAGAGCTTATCCGGATATTTGAATATACGGCCTCGATGTTCGATTTGATCATGATCGATGATTTTCTGTTCACTCACTGCGAATGTGAAGAATGCATAGAAGCATGTGGTGAAAAAAGCATGTCTCAGTACCGATGTGATTTGATGAATATGATCAGTACTGAATACATCCTAAAACCTGCCAGAGCGAAAAATCCAAATGTGAAAATAATCAATAAGTATCCATTGTGGTATGACGATTTTCACCGAAGAGGCTATGAGGTTATCGGAGAAACCGAATCTTATGATTTCATCTGGGTTGGTACCGAAACTCGGGATAATGATTTTATAAATAACACAAAGGGATTAAATGATCCTCAATATGGAGCCTATTTTATTATGCGCTGGCTGACAGATATAGGTGGAGATAAAACAGGGGGTGGCTGGTTCGATGCCCTGGGTACAACGCCAAAAACTTATCTTGAACAGGCACGACAAACTGTCCTAGCCGATGCGAAGGAAATGATGCTTTTTTCTTACGGAGGATTGAATCGGGAAACCAATGAATATGGAAACAGGAAAGGCACTGGAATTGCAGATATTGAGGCATTGAAAGTTGAGTTGCCTGGTTTGTTTGAACTGGCAAAACTGGTCGATAACAAACCGATTAAAGGGATCCTTGCTGTAAAACCTGCGAATAGTGAGCCACATAGTAATTATGACACGACAAAAACTTTTTCGGGCAGGGATGCAGATGCTTATATCTATAATTTTGTTGGGATGCTTGGCCTTCCGCTGGTTCCAATGGAAAAGATTGATATGAACGCTGAAGCAGCCTTTTTCCCTGTTCAGATACTAAAGGATCCTGATTTCCATAATAAGCTCAATCGATTTCTTGCAGATAATAAGCCTGTTCTGATTACCGATGGATTGGCCAATCATATCAAAAATGTGGATCAATACGATAATCTGCATGTATTGAACGTCAATGAGAATCCTCGAAATATTCTGCAATTCAGCCGTGAGGAACTAAACTCAATCAGGAATAAAATGCTTGTGCCTTTTGGTGTGAGATTCGACGCACCCAGCATGGTTTCGCTGTTTTTAATGGGTGATGATCTAATCGTTATTGAAAACTTCAAGGATGAAGCTGTTTCTGTTACACTGGAAACAGAATTCTCTATGGCGGCTGATTTAAAGCTTGTCCTACCAGCTACGGAAGAAGTAAACAAGGAGTTTACTGAGCATGGGCTTGCGTTTACAGAAATACCTCCTCGGACGCTCGTCGCGATACAGTATTAGATGTCCTACTTCTGATATTCATGATTTTTTTGGCAGAAGATTAATAATTGGCTAATAAGTTTAGTTGGTAAAAGATTGAATGGATTGAGGGGATTGATTTATCAATCTCCATCAACATTTTTCTTTAACGATAAAAGAGAATTATTCCTGAACAATTTCTTTTAGCATTGTTTTCCTAGTTCTGTTGTCAATGTTTTTTACTGCTATTCCAAGAGCTTTTCTTGTTCCTACAAAAATTGCCATTTTTTTAGCACGGGTTAAGGCTGTGTAGATCAGATTGCGATACAACATCGTGAAATGCTGTATGACCAATGGAATGATGATCACATCAAATTCACTTCCCTGTGATTTATGAATCGTAATGGCATAGGCCAAATCGAGATCTATAATATCCTGCTTCACATAATGAACATTTCGGGATGCTGTTCCATTGTTGTATGTAACCGTTAAATTCACTTCCAGATTATCTATTGATCTTATTTCACCAATATCCCCGTTAAATACCTCCAAATCGTAATTATTTCTTCGTTGTATCACCCGGTCTCCCAATCGAAATAACCTATCTCCCATTTGTAAAACCGGCTTGTTGTTATTTTCAGGATTATACCTTGATTGAACGAGCTGATTAAGGTTTCGTGTCCCCAAACTACCTACTGTCATTGGAGATAATATTTGAACTTCAAGTTCTTTCCCAACTCTCTGTTCAATTGTTTGGGAATATAAACGAACAATCATTTCAGAAGCTGTAAAACCATAATTCAGAGATGACCATGGATGAATTGTTTTCAATACCTCTCTCAATGCCAAAGCATGAGTATCAGATTTCAGTAGTGTATTAATATTGGCATGAAGAAAATCTTTGGGAACAGAAAAGATGTAGGAACGCACTCCTTGTTTACGAATTTCCTCTATTTCTTGTGGTGAAGTAGATTCAATATAATAATCATCTTCCAAGGTGACCGATTTGTAGGTGTCTTCAATTCCATCTGGTGTACTTTCCTTCACAAAAGCAACTCCTTCATTTTCAATCACATACTTCATTGAGGTACGGATTTTTTTGATAAAATTCACCTGATCCTTTGTCGCTTCTTCAGAATCAAAAAACAAACAATCCTTTTTCTCGCTCCAAATTTTAGGTTGATTAATTGGAGATTCTATTTTTGGTATTTCTCCATTATTAATCTGATGGGCATATTTGATAATCTGACTTTGCTGAGCCTGACGAAATACTTTAGCGAGTTGAAACAAGGTGACTTTTCGACTGTCTATGAGGTCTTTCAATACATTTCCTGCTCCTACGGATGGCAATTGATTGGCATCACCAATAAACAAGATTTGAGCTGTTGAAGGAATTGCTTTCAACAAACTTGCCGCAAGTGAAATATCCAACATAGAAACCTCGTCGATAATGATAAAATCAGTATCCAATTGTTCTTCCTGATTCTTCCTGAACTGACCGGATACCGGCTGCCAAACCAACAACCGATGAATAGTTTGAGAATTATCCCCGATAACTTCTGTCATACGCTGTGCCGCGCGTCCGGTAGGAGCTGCCAAGGTAATTTTTTTCTTCATTGCTTTTAGCAACTTTACCAATGCTTTAGTAGTGGTTGTTTTACCACATCCCGGGCCTCCGGTAAGAATAGAGAAAGCATGTTGGGTTACTCCCAAAACTGCATTATATTGTTCATCACTAAGTGGGAATTCTTGTCGCTCATTGTAACTATTTAACCACTTTTCAATACGGCCAATGTCAACTTCTACTTTTCTAACAATAAACTTTTTGATGATTTCTGCTGTATGCAGTTCATCGTAATAAAGGGATTTGGAATAATAACATTTTACGGCATCTTCTTCATTCTTTTTTAATCGTGTTTTAAGTTCATTATCCCTTTCCATCCCCACAACCTCAGTCTCCACTAATTCCTTAAAATCCTGTTTTAGCAGTTTTTCAACCTCATTTTTAATATGCTCTAATTCCTGATAACAATGTCCTTGCTCTCTACTCGTTGCAAGAACATGGGCAATTGCAGCTCTTATACGTAAGAGACTATCTTTTTCGATTCCCATACTAAGCGCAATGCTATCTGCAGAGAAAAATCCGATCCCGTAAATATCTTTGGATAATTGATACGGATTATCCTGAACAATTTTAATTGCATCATTACCGTATTTCTTGAAAATCTTAACCGCAAACAATGTGCTTACACCATATTCCTGCAGAAATAGCATGACGTTTCTAATCTCACGATGTTCCGTCCAGGAAGATGTGATTTGCTCCAGTTTTGTTTGAGCAATTCCGGGTACTTCGGTCAATCGCTCAATGTTATCTTCAAAAATATCCAGGGTATCTTTACCAAAGTAAAGCACAATGCGTTTTGCTATTTTCGGACCAACACCATAAATTAATCCGGAACCTATATATTTTTCCAGAGCGGAAGCAGAAGCCGGTTTTTTCTCAATTACATTATGGGCTTTAAACTGTTCTCCAAATTTAGCATGTTGCAGCCATTCCCCTTCAAATTCCATTGTAGCTCCTGCAAAAACATTGGCCTGGTGAATTGTAACCGTTTTTACTTCGTGAGGACTTGTTACCGGATTTACACGTAAAACGGTCCATCCGTTTTCAGGATTATGATAAGTTACACGCTGTACTATTCCAATAAAAGTCTCCACTTTTACAAAATAACAGGAATTTCTAATGATGATAATGTATTTCAGGAATTTTTGTGCCGTTTACAAAACCTATATTTCCGCTCGTGAAAAGCCATTGCACTTAATTCTTGTCCTGCCCTGGGAATACCGTATTTCTGAGCCACGTCCCTCCAGTTTCAAACACTATTCTAAACCATTTCAATTATATTATTTGCTCTTGCTTCATCAAGTCTAAAATATGCATGAACTTCCATTACCAACCCAAACTCAACATATTATCACTTTCTGAAATATTCAATTTAAGTCCGGTTCCTGTTTCAACAGGCTTAATGTCATATGAAGGTGAAAAATCATATCCAATTTATATGAGTTTTAATTACATTTATAGAATAATTTCACATTCTATGGAGCGTAAAACTAATGGACAAGTGCCAGCACCAATGGTACTGGATAAACTAGCTCGATTGGTAATCCGATAAACCAAATAACCATCATGAATAAATTAATTAGTCTTTGCAAGATAACGCCAAATGCTGTGTTATTCTCGTCCTGAAAACAGTCATTTACAAAAGTAAACTCCTTGATTTTCAAGACTTCGAAAGCCTTGCCTTGCAGACAGGCTTGTCTTTGACGCTTTCTTATCAAAGACTGAAAAAATAAGTAGTTTTCTTGCTGACTATTTAGCCTCGGAATCGTAGGCCAACTACAACTCATTATTAATTTTTATCCTTTTTTAGTTGCTTAAACAAATTACCACACCAACACCTTTGCACCTCGTACATGTTTTTGTTTTAGATCAAGCAGGGCATCGTTTGCCTGGTCAAACGAGTATATTTCAACCTCAGGTTTAATAGGTATATCTTCAGCTAACTGTAGAAATTCTTCCACGTCTTTCCTGGTGATATTTGCAACACTTTTAATTTCCTTTTCCATCCATAAATGATCCTGATAGCAAATATCAAGTAGAGCTTTCTGATCAACTGACTCTTTCCTAATCGCATTGATCACCAACCTGCCTGCGGGTTTTAAATGTAATAAGGATTCAACTGTTGTTTTCCATACGGGGGTTGTGTCAATGATGGCGTTGGCTTTAAATGGCGGTGTATCCGTGACATCACCTGCCCAATATGCACCCAGGGACCGCGCAAATACTTGCTCTTCCTTACTCCTTGCAAAAACTAAAATATTAGATTCAGGATAGAGATGAGCTACCATCTTCAAAACCAAATGACCAGAAGCGCCAAAACCAGTTAGGCCTATTGTATGGTCATTTTTCATTCCTGCCAATT
>DAOVVI010000476.1 GCA_030637245.1 Cyclobacteriaceae bacterium | reverse complement strand
TAAAGACAAATTGAAAAATTAGGTAATCTCCGGGGTTTTGTGAGGTGATTTTTGTATTCTTGAGTGAGTTAAAAAATTATCTTGAAATGAAATCTATATCTTATATCCTTCTTCTCCCAGCTTTAATTATTACAAGCTGTGCTTTGTCCAATGATAAGTTAACCATTTTTCTTGCCCAGGGACTCATGTCTGGCGAGTCTACAGCCAGTTCAATTATTTTACAATCCAGGTTAACGACAACTGATACACTAATTCATGGAGATATACCCGGGGCAAGCGGAATTGGGAGGTTTGAGATTTCTGAAAATGAAAATTTTGATAATGCTCAATTCTCAGAATGGCTTGCAGCTGATTCAATTACCGATTTTATATTAAAGTACAAATTCAAAGATCTCAAATCTGCAACTAGGTATTTGTATCGGCTTCATTATGGAAATATCAAAGAAAATCAGCAAGTAAGTCAAATAGCATCATTCAAAACAAATCCTGGTGAAACTAATAGTTTAGAAACATCTTTTGTTGTGGTCACAGGGATGAATTATTACCATTTTCACTATGGGAAGTACAACAAAACTAATGCCTATGCCGGCAAGGATAAACATTTGGGATATCCTGCCTTGAAATCAATATTGGACCTTAAACCCGATTTTTTTATTGGCACCGGAGACAATGTTTACTTTGATCATCCAAGTGAACAAAACTATCAAAGCAACCTTAAAAGAGGAAATGAGCCTCACCCGGGAGGATATGAGGGAAAGGAAGTTATTAGTGAAACCGGAATGAGACGTAAATATCATGAGCAATTTTCTCAGCAGCGATTTATCGATTTATTCAAAGAAGTTCCAGCTTACTGGGAGAAAGATGACCATGATTACAGAAAAAATGACGCCGATCCAACTACAATATTTCCAATTTCGCACGAACTGGGTATAAAAAATTTTAAAGAACAATTGCCGGTAATCGATCCTGAAAGCGACGATAAAACATATCGGACACAGAGAATAAGTAAGGATCTTCAGCTTTGGTTTGTCGAAGGCAGGGATTACCGGGATGCAAACTCAAAGGAAGATGGCCCTGATAAGAGTCTTTGGGGAAAAGACCAGTTAGAATGGTTAAAATCTACATTATTGGAAAGCGATGCTACCTTCAAAATACTTATTTCACCAACGCCAATGGTTGGGCCGGATGATGCCTATAAAAAAGACAATCACGTTAACCATGAAGGTTTTCGGTATGAAGGAGAAGCATTTTTTGACTGGATTGTAGAAAATGATTTTTTGAATAAGCATTTTTACATCGTATGTGGTGATCGACATTGGCAATATCATGCCAGACATCCAAAAGGTATAGAAGAGTTTTCTTCTGGCGCTTTGGTTGATAATAATGCTCGTGCCGGAAGAATGTCAGGAGATCCAAATAGCACAGATCCTCGTGCAAAAATAATACAATATTATATCCAGGGAACACCCAAAGAAGCATCAGGAGGATTTCTTAATGTAAAAGTCAAGCCCAAGGGTAAACCTGAACTTCACTTTCTATATTATGATGAAAATGGTTCTCTTCTTTATAGCACAATAAAAAAGACCATCAATTAAGAAGTCAAAATTTAGCCTGAATATTTCAGTTTCCAAAGAAGCGAACTTATTTCTTTTGTGAAAATTACACTTTTAAAGCATTAGAAAAAGTGTCAGTAGCAGGAGGCAGGGGGCAGTTAATGCCATTAACTTAAGCTCCAATTGTCCCTCTCTGGAGAGGGTGAAGGGAGAGGAAATAAAAAATATGCTTAAGTTGATGGCATTAAGGAGGCAGGGGGCAAAAAAAGTACAAGTAGAGTTTTGGGAGTTGCATGATTTGCGTATAAGGGAGGAGATAATTATTGATACTTGTAAAAAGTTAGAAATCATTACATCGCTTAATAAAAATTACCGTCTTTGGAATTTATAATTCAAAAATCAATTATCCCTGGTATAATCATACTGGCGGCCATACTTAGCTATGCGCTGAAAAAAATTGATTTTTATGGAGCCTTTACAGGAGCCATATTGGCAATGATCATCTGGTTTGGTGGCAGACTGGATAGTTTATTCTCATTATTCCTGTTTTTTATATTTGGATCATTTGCCACTTCATGGAAAAAGGATCTTAAATCACAATATAATTTAGTTCAGGAAAATGATGCTAAAAGAGGTATTTCCAATGTGTTGGCTAATGCTGGAATGGCTGGAATATTGTCCATTGTTGCACTTATTAAGCCGGATTATCAAAATTTAATTATCCTGATGATTATAGCTGTCTTCGCCACAGCCTGCTCCGATACACTGTCTTCTGAATTAGGTAATGTTTATGGCAAAAAGTTTTTCAATATCCTGACTCTAAAACCTTCCACAAGAGGTCTTGACGGTACAATTAGCATCCCGGGGCTATGGTTTGGAATAATTGGAAGTTTGTTAATCGCCCTTTGTACATTTCCGTTCCATAATGACTATAAGAGAATGTTGATCATTACTGTTAGTGGGTTTTCAGGAAATATTTTAGATTCGGTCTTGGGAGCTACTTTGCAACAAAATGGATACATAAATAATCACCAGGTAAACTTTCTGGCTACATTATTTGGTTCGCTATTCTGTTTACTTTTATTTATTCTTTTTTAAAATCTTAGAAGAGGTATAAAAATTTCAAAAGAATGTTTCAGATTTTCCTGTTGTGAATCTTCATTCAGCAAATAGCTGTACCGGAAACCGAG
>DAOVVI010000483.1 GCA_030637245.1 Cyclobacteriaceae bacterium | reverse complement strand
TGAGAATTTTTTAAATTCTACTGAAACAATTTCCTTATCTGCAAGAATTTTAATCTCCAGCAATTTTCTCTTAGCTCCTCTTTTTATTTCTACAATTTCGCCGCTTACAGGAGCGCAGTATTTTACATCTTCCATCTGTTTACAGAATAGAAGTGGATCTCCTGCTTTCACAGTATCACCTTCGCTAACCATAACTTTAGGTCGTTGAATACCGGGAAAATCTGTAGGTTTTAGAGCAAAAGTTTCAGGCTGGTCACATTCTGCAATTTTCTTTTCCGCTTTTCCTGCAAGGTTTATATCAAACCCCTTTTTTAGCTTTATCGTATGTGACATTTAAGAATTGTATTTGTTCCTAATTTTAAAGCGCAAAAATAACCAAATTTTAATTAATCCATTGTGATACAGGCTCTTTTTGGACTATTATTATATAATTTTTTTTGAAATAAATATTAAGGTCCCCTAACATAAAAATTTATTGGTTCGTAACCGGCTGGACGGTTAACTTCGATAGGCTTTTGGCAACATCTTCCATGAGCCACATTGGCGTAGATGTAGCACCACAAATGCCCACAGAATCCATTTTTTGAAACCAATCCGGATTTACCTCAGAACTATTTTCAATAAAGTAGCTTCTTTCATTATGGTTTTTGCAAACTTGGTAAAGCGCCTTTCCATTGGAACTTTTTTTCCCACTGACAAAGAGTACCACATCATGCTCTTCGGAAAAAGTTTTCATCCGCGGCTCTCTGTTTGAAACTTGTCTGCAAATGGAGTCATGTGCTTCAAAATATTCTCCTGATACCACTTTTGAGCTATCGCCAAATCGTCCTTCAATTTTAGATTTAATATCATAAAATCCTTTCGTGCTTTTAGTAGTCTGACTAAAAAGTACAACAGGGCGTGAATAATCTATTTTATCCAGATCTTCCTCTTCTGTAACTATTATTGCTTCATTGTTGGTTTGGCCGGCAAGACCGATTACTTCAGCATGACCATTTTTTCCATAAATAACGACCTGGCCATTTTTTTCATTCATTTTATCAAAAGCATGCTTTACGCGATTTTGCAATTTTAAAACTACCGGGCAGGATGCATCAATAAGCTCGATGTTATTTTTAAGCGCCGTGGAATAGGTCTCGGGAGGTTCTCCATGGGCTCTAATCAGTATTTTGCAATCGTGAAGATCCTTTAGTTTCCCATGATCAATAACTCTCAAACCCTTCTTATGAAGTCGTTGCACCTCCATATCATTATGAACAATATCTCCCAAACAGTACAATTCATTTGATTGTTCCATTTCATCCTCAGCAATTTGGATGGCAAATTCGACTCCAAAGCAGTAACCTGAATTATGATCGATAATAACTTTCATATTATTCTACCTCTACTTTATCTTTGATCAAATCGAGTATTTGATTGACCTGTTCGTCAAAAGTCAGATTACTTGTATCTATCTCATAGGCGTCTTGCGCTTTTTTAAGCGGACTGTCAGCCCTTGACGAATCTATATTATCTCTGCTCTTTAAATTTTCTATCACCTCCTCAAGCTCAACTTCAGTATTTTTTTCCATCAACTCTTTTTGTCTTCGCAAAGCCCTAACTTCCAGGTCAGCGGTCATAAATATTTTCAATTCGGCATCAGGAAATACAACAGTTCCAATATCCCGGCCATCCATAACTACGCCCTTTTCCTTGCCAAGTCTTCTCTGCTGTTCTACGAGTTTCCTTCGCACCATTGAAATTTCACTTACCGGACTCACCATGTTGGACACTTTCATCTGCCTTATCTTATTTTCCACATTTTTTCCATTGAGGAAAGTTTCATTTTTACCTGTTTCAATATTGTATTCAAATGAAATGTCTATTTGTTTGAGCGCCGAATCTACGTCAGAGGCATTTTTCAGGTCAATTTGATATTTGATAAAAAATAGCGTAACGGCCCTATACATAGCACCCGTATCGATGTATATATATTTCAGTTTTCGGGCTATCACTTTTGCTGTTGAACTTTTACCACAGCCCGAATTGCCATCAATGGCGATCACGATGTTTTTCATAATAAAGTTTAAATAGAAAATGAAATAGCCTGCAAAGGTAGTTATAGTTTATCGAAGAGTCATGAAATACCAATGAAAACTAAAGTACGCAAAACAGACAATTAATTGTTCAACAATCTTTCATAGGACAGGGAATAGGCCCTCTTTTTGGTTGACTTCTTTTTTTAACCTTTGATGAGGCACAGGAAGTAGAAAACAATACCAGTAAGATGATCAATGAATGAATAATAAATCTTTTCACAATAAAATCCGTTTTTTTTACAAAGATAATATAGAATTTTTGAAATGAGATTCTCAATGATATCGTAATATGATACTTTATATTATATACATTTGTCAATAAATTCTATAAGTGATGAGCGAGAAAGAATCCAAAACCAAAAAGTTGATTAAAGACTTATCAGATAAAATTGATGAGCTGCTGGAGAAATCAGACATTTCAAAGGATGATGTTAAAAAAGAAATAAATATCCGGATCGAGGAATTGAAAAGGTCAAGGGATCAGGTAAATGAGGAATTCAGGAAAATAAAAGAAGAAAATAAGGAGACTTTTGATAAGGCTGAGAAATTGGCGAAAAACACAGCAAAGGAAGTAAAATCAGCTTT
>DAOVVI010000187.1 GCA_030637245.1 Cyclobacteriaceae bacterium | reverse complement strand
GCTCTTCGATGAATCTCATGGATACTGTATCGCCCGATGAGCCCTTCAAATGGAGCCTGGCCCATCCGGATATCATTTGCCCGACATCGTACAGATAAACACCTTCCTTTGGATTCGTGACCGAAACCGGTTTTAGTGTTTTAACGGCTTTGTCCGGAGGCGCCAATTGAGATAGAAGTTTTCCAGTTGGAGCGTTAACAGATTTAGCATAATCCCATGCTGATTCATCAAACCCTGCTTTGGCCCATCCATCCAATTCCAAACGGGCATCATAAATTTCACCTGTAAAGATCTGGTTATACACGATAGGACCGGTTGAGACTTTCCATGAGTTGTCGCTAATGATTGTTTGCCGTTCTCCGTTCAGATACTCGATGTCAAACTGGAGAATAAGGCGAGGTGTGTTGTACCATAACCAGCCTTCCACCGGCCTGGCCCGCTGATTGTACCATCCATGTCCGAGAATCATCCCAATTGCATTTGCGCCGTCTGATAAGTGGTCTGTCACATCATACGTATTGTACAAAACCCGGGTTGTGGACTGGTCGTCGTAGTAATAAATCAGGTTTTTCAGCGCTCTTTTGTCGTAATTGGTTTGGGCTGGAACCAGGACGTTGTCACTTACTTTTTGACCATTCAGGTAAAGCTCATAATATCCTAATCCACTTACATAAACACGTGCTGACTTTATCTTTTCTTTTAGTGTAAATTCTTTTCGAAAATAAGGAGCAGGGCCGGTCTCGAACGAATCAGGATAAAGGTCTTCGCCTTGTCCAATCCATGCTGCTTCCCAATCCGAACTATCCACTAAACCCATCTCCCAACTATTTATATCGCTCCATTTGGATGGATTGTCCTCCTTATCCCAAATACGAACTTTATAAAAAGCCCTTTCTCCTGAAGATAAAACTTTACCATCATAGGTGATAAAGACGTTTTTATCAGATATCACTTTTCCGACATCCCACAAATCACCAATGTCTTGCTCTAAAATGCCTTTTGAGGAAGAGACTAATATATGATAAGCGGTTTGAGTTTGATTCTGCGCCTTGGAAGATAGTTTCCAGCTTAGTGCAGGTGTTGGATTTTCAATACCCAACGGATTTTGAAGATACTCGCAACGCAAATCGTATGGCGTTATATTGTCACTTTGAAACGTATTGCAGCTTATAACTAATAAATATCCGGTTAATAGGAACGTTAAAAAGAAATGTTTTGATTTCATATCTCTCTTATGTTTAAATATTGTTTAGTCCTGAATTAATTAGTCTGTCTATAAAGTCAGAGTCTGTTCAGAATGTTCGAGATCAAGGCTTGCACAGTTTCTGAAAAATGCCAGCCTGCCGGCGAGGCAGGGAGTTTACGCTTGTAAATGAGTTTTTCAGAAACAAGCATAACGCAGAGATCGGACATTATGGACAGACTCTAATTAAGCCCAATTAATTTGTTCGTGACAACTCCAACAAAGGTGTGAATTGGTATTTTAGATTTCTAATAATTATAAAATACAAATCTTACACTTTCCTTATTCAGCAACATTTATATCTTTCCAAACCACGGTGCTTCTGCCTGCCACATCCGTAGTAGAAACACGCAAGCGGTAATTTCCAGGTTTATCAATTTTAAATTTGATTTCTATGGTAGCAGAATTATTATTTTCTGAAACCACTACATTCCACCTGTCATTCCAAAAGTCTGAATAATCTTCCTCTTCAGGACCATACAATTCCCATAGTACATATGTATTTCTATATATGCCATCTTTACCTGCGCCTTGAGTATAATAAATTGGGGCGGACCCTTCTATAACTTTTGCACGAGCAGTCATGGTGCCTGGTGCATTTCCATTACTTGTTTCTACCTCCACAGAAAGTTGAGGGCGATCACCGTCAGGACGTTCCGGTATCCGGGCGGAATCCAACAGTTTAGTCTTACCATTTTTTGAAACTTCAATTTTGGCATCTTCTCTGATTGTGACAATTTCGCGGTAGCCAATTAATTCCAGATTTTCCATATTCCAGAATAAATCATACTCCACGCCAAGGCGGATACAGCGTTCAATTTCGATATAAAAATTATTCATCACATCGCGATATTTAACACCTTGGCCATTTTTGCGTTCCATATTTAGCTCCGGTAGTCCGCTAAAATTTCCTATTCCCATCTTTACGTGGCCGAGGTTATAACCAGGTGGAATTAGGATAGCCACTTCAGCAGCATTTTTAAGCTCTGCCAAACTACGATTTGGAAAGCTTTTGGCATGTTCCCTTAAGTGCTTTGACATGGAAAGATATTCATGGTACGGAACGGCAGCCAATTGATAAGAATCCCAATAAAAAAATCGACTGGCACCCTGATCGTAGGCATGGGTCATTAACCAGTATGTATCCGAACGAACCACCTGACCATAAATACTGATACCCCATTCTTTACCGGTCACGCGGGCAGCGCCACGAATAAAGCCTTTGATTATTCCAATCAGGTTTTTAGGATCGTCCACAGGAATTTGACAATCAAAGCTCATATTCAATTCAGGTAAAACCCGCTTTGCGCCAAACCTACCAGGTGGCTCAAAAACCATTGCATTCGGTGTTGACTGGTCGCCTTCTGACAACTGATAAATAGCAGAACTTGGCATGGTTTCCCATGAATACACATTCTGTTGTAAGAAATCCATATCTCCTATGTCAACGTCTTTCCTCTTATCTAATCCTTTAAGCAGATGAGTTGGTCCTTCTTCATACTTTTTTTCACGATATACTTTTTTAAATTCTTCAAGGAAAAACTGTGGTGTAATGGTTTTACGCAATGTTGGATCTTTTTTGAACATTGGCCTGATTACATGATCTCTTGTACCCACCATTGGTTCATCAAAGAATATGACAGGTCCAATGTAGTTGCTCTTGTAGAGACACTCGGGATAAGATACATCCTTCCCACCAATTCCCCAATAATAGACGTTTTCTGTTTCAATCCATCTGACTTGTTCGGCATTTACATTCAACACATTTAATCCATTTTCTATCATCTCCGAATAATTCTCTTTTGTTAATGGAATATATTCATAGTCTGATTCATCATACCTTCTTGTTTCATCTTTTACTTTTGAATTGTGCGGAACACCGATGAGCAGGTCGGGTGTCAGATTGATAGCAATGGCATTTTTAGGAACAGTCGGAACATTGGAATTTTTATACGAATCACGTATATATTCGTGTCCCAAATACATGATTTTTTTATCCAAAGACTGCATGGGATTATTGCCCTTCTCTGCTCTTGGCAGCAGGTATTCCCATGCTCCGGTATTTGGAAGTACTGAAACTTCAGTGGATTGATTGACGAATTCCACCACTTTTGAATTAGCCTTCAATAGCATATATCGCAAGATATCATTTTGTGCATTTCCTAATGTTTCAGAAGGATAAGCGGAAGCGAGCATCCAAACCGAAAATGTCTGCTTATTTTCTTTTTCTGCCTTCAATTGAATCCATTGATATGGAATGCCATTTTTTTCTTCAATCGAACCGGCTGTTAATTCAAGTTTCCTAACCACCGAACCGGGCAGATCATTGGCTTTGGAACTATAGGTAAGCTTGAGGCCGGGTTTCCCGATAGGATATTGCGAATCAATTATTTCTTTTGCATTCGCGTTTTGATCAATGCCTTCAAAAGCTAAAAATATAATAATTAAAACTATCACTTTTTTCATGTTTGTGGTCCTCTTTAATTATTTAATTCCTATTTGAATATTTCTCTATCGCAGTTGACCGAAGTGTATCTGCGGTATGAGGGCTAAACTATATAAAATTAAAAGACGCTTTGTAAAGGTTCTATTTTTACATTTTTTAAAGGAGTTCATATTATTTTCTGTCTGTTTATAATACTTCATTTGTGTTTTGACTGACTACTCAGCGAACTAATCATTATAAGAACATCTTTATTTTGTGAAAGATGAAAAGATTATAATAATTGGACAGAGAGTAGTGTTGGTTCTAACTAATTTGCGTATGTAATTGAGAGTATTAAAAGGTTTGTAATAATGTTCAGTTTTTTTCTTTTGTCAATCTCTCAAGCGTTTCATGATACCCTTCCATATCCTCCATTCTCAATAAGATTAAATAATCCATTCCAAAATAATAAGCCGGGGGCGCCATTGAACGCCTATTTGGTGAAGCGCCTTTTCCTTCAAATCGCAAGGTATGTGTCCCAGGGGAAAGATCATGCAGATCAAAACTTTTCCATAGCGCATCATTCCCGGATATATATAAATACATTTCTTTTCCAATAGGTTTTCCATGTAAATACGCCTGGTATATACTGCTGATAAGAGCATATGTGATCACTGCACTTAATTGATACCGGCCTGATTTTTCAACTGAAAAGTCAAATTCGATATTGGCATCTGGCGTCATAGGAATAAAAGTGAATCCATCATTTGACTTTTTCAACCCTTTTCCCGGGGTTGCTCTGATGGTTAAATTCTTGGAAGCAATAACCTGATAAGGAGCAAGACGCTCTTCTGCCGGAGGAATGGATTCTTTCAATTCTACCGGTTTTGACTGATACCAAATGGCTACTGAACTTATCCAGTCGGGCCGCTCAACAAAACTCCCGAATTGCATTCCTAAATCACTAAAAATACTTCCATGGTGTTCCATGGTAACTTTTATCGAACTATTAAAAGGGACCGGATCCTGAATATGCCAGCGATAAGCTGTAACTCTGTCTCCCGGAAAATAACCTTCCCAAAGAGACACGCCATAATAAGACCTGTCAAATTGACGAAAACCCCAGGCATCTCCAAAATAGTCTTCCGTACCCGTGCCGCTCAAGGAAGGATATTCTTCTCCATCAATATAAAAACGGTCATCACCTTCGCCAAACCATCCCAATTCCATATTTTGAACTGAATAGACGGTTCCTACATAATGGCCATCACCTTCTGTTTCCAGTAGGATATGATCACCAGGCTTCGCAGGAAATTGTTGGCGGTAACTTGCGTGGAAATAGAAAATGTTTTCAGGCAAACTATCGTGTTCTTCCCAGTCCAAATAATTATAGATTCCAGCACTATACTCTTTCGACTCGTTGGTAATGGTAACTTTAGCATTTTTTAGAAACGGCATTTTCCAAAAACTGTTTTTTGCCCTTCCTTGCGAAGAAGTGCTAATCGGACTGGATTCAAAGGAAGCATTAACTCCATGCCCGACACCGAAAAAGTCACTTATTGGTG
>DAOVVI010000087.1 GCA_030637245.1 Cyclobacteriaceae bacterium | reverse complement strand
TTTCGAGAATTGTTTATTTCAATTAATCCTATACCTGCAGAATGCAGATATTTCTCATTATCAAGATCTTTTGTTCCATAAACATAGTCGCTAAAAAAGCCGTTGAGGTCTCTTCCACTTGCTTTCTCAGCCGCTTTTTTCAGGTCTTTTGCGACAATGCCTCTACCTTTCTTTTTATAAAACTGGTAGTAGAGCTGGTTAATTACATCATCAAGGGATTTTTCTCCTTCCGAGCCATTAATAATTTCCAAATCCAGCAAGGCGCCTAATATCATACCTTTGTTATAGTAAGATATCTGGTTGTTATCGCTATTTTCGTTTCTTTTATAGTACTTGATCCAAGCGTCAAAACTCGCCTCAGCTACTGACTGCACACCGGCTCCCGGAGTATTTTGGATTTTTGACATAGCGGATAGCAAATTATTGATAAATCTATTTACATCATAAAATCCGGACCTCAGCATTATTTTCTCTTCGAAGTAACTTGTAATACCCTCCATGACCCAAAGCAAATCGGTGTAGGTTTCCTCATCATAGTTAATAAAATCAAATTCTATTGGCTTGAGCCTTTTTACCATCCACAAATGAAAATACTCATGGGCTGCCAATGACAGGAAATAATTGTATGACTTGGGATTTGTATATGTCCATCGACTCACACCCAAAGCAGTAGAATTGAGGTGTTCCAACCCACCGGAACCATGATCAGAATGATGAACAAAGAATGTATATTTCTCATTAGGATTTTCTTCGAATATTTCAGTGGCTGTTTCAACAATTTTTGTAAGATCTCGTTTGATTTGCTCCGGTTTATAATTACTTGCCCCATACATAACCACCTCATGTGGAACTCCTGCTGCCATAAATTCGATAATTTCATGGTTTCCAATTTCTATCGGTGAATCTATCAAAATATCATAATCGGGCACATAAAATACATTTGGTTTCCCTTCCAACCTGGTCAGTGAAGTAGAAATTTTTTTTCACTGATCCGGCACATTGATCGTTAAGACAGAAGATGTACTTCGAAGGTCTTCTACAAACATCAGCAATGTATTCGACATGATAAAGGCATGGTTGTCATCTAAATAACTCATCCGAATAGAACCTTCAAAAGCATATACGCGATACCTGATCAACACACTTTCCTCTTTTTTATGTTCAATTCTCCAGGTAAATTTGTTGATCTTATGGAATTTCAGCACTTTTTTATTATTCATACTAAATGCCAAAAATCCCTCCACATTTTTAGCATACTCTCTGATCAGGTAGGATCCTGGAGTCCAGACTGGAATTTTAAAATCCACGAAATCTTCATCATAATTTTTTAGTTGGATTTCGACTTCAAAATAATGAGTATGTGGGCTTGACATAGACACATTGTACTCAATCGAACCTAAGGATTGTGTTTCATGTGACCTTACCTGAGTGGTAAAAAAAATCAGGAAAACAACAAAAAATAAATACCTCTTCATAAGCTACTTCCAGCAATATTCACAAAAAGAAAGAAATACTTTTAAAAAGACAAAATCAAAAAACATTATTTGTTAAATAAATAATTAGTCGGTTACAAATATGAAAATAAGATGGTTTGACAATCTCGCTATATTACATATACTAAAACCAAAATTTCAAAGCCATGAAAAGACTATTATGGCTCAATGTGAAATGTTGTAGATTCAGGTTTTTTAAAAAACAAATCTCAAAGAACAAATTACAAACCTGCCTCGCCGGTAGGCGGGTAATATTCAATTATACAATTATAACTTTCAAAGCCAATAATCACTTTTACAACTTTAAGTACTGTAATTCTGTCACTTAGTAAACACATATAGTTACATTTTGATTTTGTTTGACGAATTGTTTTGAATATTTAAAGTTCTACAGGTAACTATTTCGGCGCCCAGGGTATTCAATAAAATAAGGGGAACAACAATCGTTTAAAACCCATTATCTTTATTGAATTAAATTGCATTACGCATCTAAAGAAACAGGTTTATGATTAAAAAGTGGAAATTCTGGAAGCGGTTTTTAATTGGAGTTTTCACCACTTTCCTACTGTTATTTACGATAGTTATTATAACGCTGGTTTGGTACCAGGACAAAGCCGTACAAAAAATCGTCAATACCTTCAATGATGATTTCCGGGGCGCCATTGTCATTGGAGGTACGGATATTTCCCCATTTGCAAATTTTCCGTACGTATCTGTAGTTATTGAAAACGTGCAGGTATATGAGGATAAAGCAGATATGTTCGCTACAATTCTTGAGGTATCACACATCTACCTTGGTTTTAATTTCTGGACACTTCTCGGTGGGAATGTCAATGTTAATCTGCTCAAAATAGAAAATGGATATTTCGATATTGTGCGGTATCTGGACGGCAGTTTCAACCTGGCTAATGCGCTTTCGGGAGAAAAAAAGATTAAAGACATCAAAGATGAATATAATATCGAACTCCAGAAAATTGAACTCACCAACCTTGATATCATTAAATATGACGAGGGCACAAATATCCATGCAGAGACCTATATAGAAAGTGCTACCTCAAGATTTAAAAATGCAGAAAACACATTAATGATCGGCCTGGAAAGCCAATTCATTCTCAATGTGATCATCGATGGTGATTCTACAATTTTTAAAAACAAACATTTTGACGCAAATACTGAATTAGACTATAATAAAGAAAATGGTATCCTCACCATTCACCCTTCCAAAATTAAATTGAAAAATGGGGTGTTTGGCATTGATGGATCGATTGATGTGCTGGATGATTTCAATATTGATCTCAAAATCCATGGAAACAATCCTAATTTTAACCTTCTTATAGCATTTGCGCCCGAGGAGCTGATACCAACTCTGGAGCAGTATGAAAATGCGGGAAAGATATTTTTCGACGCTACCATTAAAGGAAAATCAATGAGCGGGTATCATCCCGCTGTCAATGCTGAATTTGGATGCGACAGCGCTTATTTCAGTAATCCGGTTTCTAATAAAAAACTGGAGCAGATTGCCTTCAGGGGAAATTATACCAATGGTGAAGCAAGAGACCTTACGACAATGGAATTCGTTTTGGAAAATGTTACGGCCAAACCGGAGGCCGGGACTTTTCTTGCCGACTTGCGGATTAAAAACTTTGAATCTCCGGAAATTGACATGAGTGTCACCTCGAATTTCGATCTGGATTTTCTGGCAAAATTCCTCAATGTTACTTCACTTCAAAATCTTGATGGAGACGTATCAATTAAAATGAATTTCAGAGACATTATAGATCTTCAAAATCCGGAAAAGAGCCTCGAAGAATTCAGTCAATCCTACTTTTCGGAGCTGGAAGTCAAAGACCTTACATTTAAACTCCCTGAGTATCATCTGACCTTTGATAGTATCGACATCAAAGCTTCTATGGATGGGAATCACGCCAATATCGAATACTTTTTCTTGAACCTTGGTAATTCTGATGTCACCGTAAGGGGAGAAATAGACGACCTCCCGGCCATCATACATCAGACTTCTGACGAAATAAATGCCAATTTATTCATCTACTCTTCATTGTTGAATATTAAAGAGCTTACTTCTCATGATACAATAAATAAAAAACCGGTAGATGAAATAATAAACAACATGCGCCTCGATTTAGCTTGTAAAACCACTGCCAGCGCGTTTACCGAATCTTCTAACTTGCCTGTTGGAGATTTTTTTATTAAAAACTTTTATGCCAAACTCAAAAACTATCCTCACACCTTACGAAAGTTTAATGCTCATGTAATAGTTGGAGATGAAGATCTCGATATTCTTGAATTTAATGGGAAAATTGATAAAAGCGATTTTCAATATGCAGGCAGGTTATATGATTATCCTGTTTTGTTGAAAGATACATTAAGCGGCACCATAGATCTTGACTTTAGTCTAAAATCAAATCTTCTAAGGCTTGACGATCTCTTCGCTTATAATGGTGAAAACTATGTGCCAGAGGATTATCGCAATGAAGAAATCAACGATTTGGATATGTATGGAAATGCTCAGTTCTATTTTGAAGACAGCCTGAAATCTACAGATATATACTTTGATCAATTGAATGCCGGTCTTAAAGTTCATTCAATGGAAATAGAGGATATTCATGGGAAATTTAAATTTCAGGAGGAACTGATCATGCTTAACCAAATGTCAGGAAATATTGGGAATACGGACTTTATAGTAAATATGAAGCTGTACCTTGGTGATAACGACTCTATCCGAAAATCAAATAATAGAGTTGCTTTGAATGCTGAAATGGTCGATTTTGATCAATTGTCTAATTACACTACCAATCATTCAAATGACAGCGCCTATATCGTAAATCATGATAGTGCATTTAATATTTACGAACTGCCTTTTACCGATATGGTATTTGACATCGAAGTAGATGAACTCAATTATCACAGGCACCGGATCAATAAATTAAATACGGATTTTAGAATTCAAAAAAATCATTTCATATACATTGATACGCTTCAATTACAAACAGCCGGAGGTAATTTTGATATCTCCGGATATTTTGACGGCTCCAATCACGATAGTATTTATTTCTATCCGGATATAAAGATCAGCAATGTGAACATGGATCAAATGTTATACAGATTTGAAAATTTTGGCCAGGATCAAATTGTCTCAAAAAATCTCCATGGCAGGCTTTCAGGTTCGATCAAAGGTAAGGTACATATGCATCCTGATATGGTACCGCTAATAGGTGAATCAGAGATACAAATGGAACTTGAAATTGTGGATGGCGAACTTAAAAATTACAAACCTTTAAATGCGCTATCTGACTATTTTAAGAATAAAAACTTATCTAAAATCCGTTTTGACACACTTTCAAACAAATTGAATGTGACCAATGGAATAATTACTATCCCCAGCATGACCATCAATTCTACTTTGGGATATATGGATATTTCAGGTACTCAGGACATGCATAACCATATGGAATACTATTTCCGAATTCCCATGAAAATGGTGACAAAAACTGCGAGGCATAAATTATTCGGCAAAAAGGGGGCGATCTCTGATAGCACACAAATAGATGTCATTCATTATAAATACACATCTAAAAAAACCTGGTATTTAAATCTTAAACTAATTGGCGATCCTGATGACTTTAAAGTAAGTTTGGGCAGAAAGAAATAGATTTAAAGTAAACTGTTTATTATTTTTCATTTTAATTCGTGTTCCAATCCGTGTATTTTGTCTTTGGAATTCACAGTAATTTTGAATTATAAGTAAACTAATCCGGTGAAATTTTAAACTAAATCCTACATTATTTTAAATTATTGGAATAGCCTTTTTAAATTAGCGCAGTCAAATTAGGTTATAATTTTTTAATTAATAGAGACCAGTTCAAACCTCGATATATTTCTCGATAATTTTTAAGTATTTGACTTTTATAAATAAATATCATAAACCGAATATAAATGGAAAAGAGTTCTAGAAGGGAGTTTTGCAAAAACTCTACAAAGTTGGCAATTGGGGCGGGTTTAGCATCTATGATGCCTATGACTTCAAGTTGCAATACAGCAAATCAGAAAATCGTAATTGGCGCTATCGGTTTGCGTAATATGGGTTTTTCCAACCTAAGATCCTTTTTAAAAATTCCAGGTGTTGAATGCGGCGCCATTTGTGATATTGATGATGAGATACTTAATCGAAGAGCTGCCGATGTTGAAAAGATCAACGAAGAGCGCATCACCAATGGTGAAAAACTAACCATTAAAAAGCCGGTTCGCTATAAAGACTACAGGAAACTCCTGGAGAATAAAGATATACATGCTGTAATTATTGGCACGCCTGATCATTGGCATTGCCTGATGATGGTGCATGCCAGCCAGGCAGGAAAGCACGTCTATGTGGAAAAGCCCATGGCCAATTCCATTGAAGAAACGCTCATCATGGAAAAAGCAGCTAATAAATATAAAACAGTTGTTACGGTAGGGCAATGGCAACGAAGCGGAAAACATTGGCATGATGCGGTTAATTTTGTTAAGTCCGGTGCATTAGGTAAAGTAAGTCGAGTAAAAGCATGGTCTTA
The DNA here is from genome assembly GCA_030637245.1 of Cyclobacteriaceae bacterium. Classification (GTDB taxonomy): domain Bacteria; phylum Bacteroidota; class Bacteroidia; order Cytophagales; family Cyclobacteriaceae; genus JAAUQL01. Next base: position 563 of record DAOVVI010000087.1, on the reverse strand, counting down.
TACTTCCAAAACATCGCTTCCTGTTGTGCCTGATTCTGATGTACCTCAAGGAGTTGACTATAACATGTGGCTGGGCCCGGCCCCAAAGCGACCATTCAACCAAAACCGGTTCCACTATAATTTCAGATATTTCTGGGATTATGCAGGTGGCCTGATGGCAGACTGGGGAGTGCATATGCTTGACTTTGCCCTGTTTGGAATGGATGCTAAACGTCCAAAGACCATAACTGCCCTTGGTGGACATCTCGCCTATGAAGACGCTCGCCAAGTCCCGGACACCCTGAATGTTTTGTATGAATTTGATGACTTTTCGTTATCCTGGGAGCATTCGGTATGCCTGGGTAATGGTTCCTATGGCATGGGACATGGAGTAGTTTTTCAGGGCAACAAAGGAGCAGTTTTAGTAAGCCGCGGCGGTTGGCAGGTAATTCCTGAAAAGGAAATGAAAGATGGACAAAGAGTGAATAAAATCGAAGCAAAACCATGGGTTAAGGGCGCCGACAGCCTGGATGAACACATAGCGAAATTCCTCGATGTCATAAGAAACGGCGGGGAGGTGAACT
>DAOVVI010000222.1 GCA_030637245.1 Cyclobacteriaceae bacterium | reverse complement strand
TTCGATCCTTACTAAGTATTTGATGAAATCTATTGTCAGCATATTTAATGATTCCTGAACTTTGTGAGGTGAACCAAAGGTTCCCTTTACTGTCTTCAAAAGACTCGTAGAACGCGTTAGAATTAAGGAAAGGCAAAGTGTTTTTATCAAATAACTTAAAACTAACCCCGTCAAACCGGAGAATACCGTTAAAAGATGTTATCCATAAAAACTTACTGGAAGATTGGCTAACTGACGTCAGATTATTAGATATCAATCCGTCACGTCCTGTCCATTGATCCATTGATAAGGAATTTAATGGTTTTTCAGGATCAATTCCAATTCTATTTTCTTGAGAAAAAACAGGAATGGAAATTACTAAAAGCAGACTTACTATAAAAAAAAATACCCTCACATTAATTGGAAAATACTAGCTTAATTTCAAATTCTTTACTCAACCGTAAAAATGAACTTTTCAAAACTAAAAAGATTTAACAATAAATTCGGATAACTTCATTATTAAATTTTTTAGCATAAAATATCCGGCATTTTATATAATTATACAAAGCAGAATATTGAGTCAGGGATATTTCTGAAGTTGTTGCCTTATTTTGAGATAATATCCTTCCGGATCCGAAGAAGAAATTAGTTCATTCCATATAAGCTTATCAACATTATGATACAGGCTTTCCTTGCCATCATATTTGATGATCAAAAAACCTTCTTTATTATCGCAGGAATAATATTCGCCTAGTTGAAAACCTTGTTTTCTGGTGAGTCGAAATGATTGATCAAATCTATATTTTGAAGCACGTATTGATGATATTGATTCAGTCTGAGAAAGTCCAGCTATATCAAGACTGTCGCAATTAGTAGCTTGAGGACCTACCGGATAATTGTGTTCTACCTCCTGCGCTATTGTTGTATTTATAATAGTATAATTGAATATGAAAATGAATAAGGAATACTTCATTGATGAAAATTGGCGTTTCACATAAAAAATATAAAACCTGGTTTATAATTCATGGTTTTATAAACTATTGATAAAGTGTGAATTAATATTTTTGTGCAGTAATTATGTATTGATATTCCAATAATTCAGTATTGATCTCTATATTTTGATAGCCTGCCTCCTTCAGTTCCTTCAATACCTCTTCTTTGGATATTTTATGATTTTTAGGCGGCCCAACCGGTAATGTCTTTTTATAGAAATCAACAATTACTATTTTCCCATTCTCCTTTAGAGTGGAATTTACTGAAGAAAAATAATTAACACGATCCGAAATGTGGTGATATGCATTTACAAGAAATACGATATTTGCCGAATGTGCATCGATATTCAATTTGTTTTCATCTATTCGAACCGTCTTTAGCTTGTCCTGGTCAATATTAAGCTCTTTTTGTTTCTTTTCTATTATTTGTAAAAATTCAGGATCAATGTCTGCAGCAATCACTTTTGCTCCTGCTAATGCCAACCTAATGCTAAAATATCCGGAACCGCTGCCTACATCAACGATTGTTTTATCTTCAATCTCGCCTAAAAATTTAATGACTTCGTCTGGTTTTTGCCATTTATCCCGTTCTGGAGAATCAAATACTTTTGCCAACTTCTCTTGAGATGTTTGAAGCATATAATCATTTACCGACGATTTATCTGAATCATTCTCATGAATTTGGCAATTACCAATTTGCAACGTGAACAGGAGTATGAAGAATAATAGATTTATTTTTATCATGTCACAAATTACTAAAAAAGTAGTACGCAATAATTATGGTGGTAGAAAACTTTAACATCGTTCCAAACAATAAACCAACAAATGTCCCAAAAGCAGCTTTGAAAGCCTGGCTGGAATCCGCTCCATTCAGCACCTCGCCTGTAAATGCGCCAATTAGTGGAAAAATTAATAATCCAAATGGAGGAAAAATAAATATTCCCATTACCACACCAACCAGAACGCCGATTATTCCATATTTGCTACCTCCCCATTTCTTAGCACCCAAAGCTGGGATCAAATAATCGAGAATTGTAACTGCTGCTACCACTCCTGCCATAATTAACATGAATTTAAGGCTGAATGGCACTTCCGGCCCGATTTGCAACAAAAGCAGTGAAATATATGCCAAAGGCGGACCTGGCAATACAGGAACAAAACATCCTATTAAACCAATTAAAATCAATAAAATGCCGATAATTATAAAGAAAACTTCCATCTAAATATAATACCGTTTTTTCACAGCACCTTTTTTGCGTCTCTCTGATGATAGACAACTATTTTAACCAACAAGTTAATAATCACGTAGCAAAAAATCATGATGCCACTTCTTTCTTCAGGACACCAGAATTAATTTGGAGTAAACAGGATATTATCAAAAAGATGATATAAAATTATCTTTTCGGACATTGCCATCTGCATCAATTGTATATCCATCCGGGTTACCTTCTTTCCATGACAGTTGAGGCAACATATCCAAAAGAACATTCCGATGTTCATTTATGATTTTTTTAGTTTCCTTTTTATAAGCTGTATTATTCCATTCGTTCGGGTCTGTGTCGTGATCATAAAGTTCTTCCAGGTTAATTTCAGGATAATAAATATACCGGTATCGCATACTCCTCACTGTGTGACCGATGATTGGTTTTTTTGTCCAGCTAAATTGATAGCTTGTTATCACTGGTGATGTCTTAGTTTCCGGATCCTTGATTTGAGGCAGCAGGCTTTTTCCATCTAAGTGTGAAGGTTTATCAAATCCTGCCAGATCGACCAGGGTAGGATAAAGATCCATCAAACTCACCGGCTGATCACATTTGGCGCCTGGGCGAGTTAAATCCGGAATTGAAATGATCAAGGGCACACGGGTCGATCTTTCCCAAAGGGTAAATTTTTCAATGTTTTCTTTTTCGCCCATATGCATACCATGATCAGACCATAAAATGACAATCGTATTTTTTGCATACTCAGAATTTTCAAAGGCGTCCAGCAAACGACCCAGCATGGCATCGGCAAACGTGATGGAGGCTGCATATGACTGAACCACTTTTTCCCATTGTTTATTTTCAACTACCCAACTATGTATCCAACGCCTTCCATGATCAAAAGCGTCTTCAAGATCGTCCTTTTTACATTCCGGCAACACAATATCCTCGAGAGGATACATATCAAAATATTTCTGTGGTACTTCCCAAGGATCATGTGGTTTCCATACCCCGGCGGCCAGGAAGAAAGGTTTGTCATGTTTTAGACTAAGTTGGTATTTGGCCCAATCGACGACATGATAGTCGGCCATTTTTTCATCGGGTACCGGTATCGGGCCCCATGTCCACCACCCCTCGCCTCCGGGCCGGCTCTCATTATCCACATCAGCAGGATAAATAACCTCTTGAGGAGCACGTATCTGATACGGATGAGAGATATATGAGCTTGGGTAATAAAAATCCCAATTTGCCGGTTCTATCTGGCTGGTAGGTGTCCAGGGCGGGGCCTGGCTATGATAAATCTTACCGGCTCCCAGGGTTTTATAACCTCGATTCTTAAAAAATTGCTCCAGGGTTTCAACATCTTTTAAAGCCTCAAATTCCCGCCATTTCGGCCCATCGCCCCAATATACATTCTCAGCGCCCGAGCGGGTGTGATGCACGCCAGAAAGGATAGCTGCTCTAGTTGGCGCACATGCCGGAGCAGGTGTGTGGGCATTCGTAAAAATCAGCGATGATGCTGCTAGACGATCAATATTTGGTGTATGGATTTTCATACCCGGATGACCCCCTAAAAAACCAGCCCAATCATTCATATCGTCCACGGCAATAAAAAGAATATTAGGCTTCTCATTTATATTATTTATCTGCGTATTTCCATTACAACCAATCATCAAGCTAAGAGCTATAAGAACCAGTTTATTTCTAAAATGAATGTTCCTCATTAGTGTTTTTTTAAGTACTAAATATATCACTTAGATATTATAAAAAATTACTGTCGTTCGACTAAAATTAAATTTATGAAAAAATGATGCTTTTTGGCGCTTATTCACACTTTTTGTATAAAACCAAAATGTACCCCCTATGAAAAAACAACGATAGTATTCTTGTAACTCATTGGATATCAGGATCAATCCCCCTAACCCCCTTCTCCAAGGGGGAATTTGTCAGACGACACTAATAAATAATATGTATTCAAATAGAAGTTAACTATGAGGAAAGTAAACTCATTGAAACAGGAGAGCTTTATATGGCTCCTTTTGTTTCTCTAAGCATTAGATGCATCAATAAGTATCTGGTTCAAATGGTTCAGCAAAGCTTATGGATTTCGAACATAAACTGTCTGATTTCCGCTAAATCCGGTAACTTTATCCGGCGTTTTATCCGGGAAAAATTCTGCTTGCATCCTCTCCGTTTCCAGCATTTCAAATAGAAATACGCCCCAGGGAATCTGCTCATCAACACCTTCCAAAGAGCTTAACTCCCAGGTTACGCTGTCTATTCGATTTACCCATCGACGTGGAATTAGTTCATATTTAACTATTCCATATGCAAGATCCACTGTTTCCGGCAAAGGGCCATTGTTCTTTACCCATGAATGAAAATAAGTAGAATTGTTTTTCGCAACACGTTCATAACCATCAAAAATAGCTATCCGGTGGGCGTGTATGTGATCATAGCCTATAGCAAAATGATTTTCACCATCAGCTCCATTAGTACTTCCAGGAATAAACCAATTACCGGCCAGGGCACCTTTTTCATCAAAATCCACTTTTCCTCCCCTGGGTTCCTGTTGCCTGATGGCCTTTGAAAGTAGCTCTGATTTCAAAGG
>DAOVVI010000338.1 GCA_030637245.1 Cyclobacteriaceae bacterium | reverse complement strand
TAGATTCTACATTTCCTGGCTTGTGAATAAAATCAAATTTTGCCTTAGTAAAAGAGGTTTAATCTTATTATGAGGTGTTGAGATTATGAGATTAACTTAATTAAAAATGTATGAAACAATTCTTTGAGACCCTCTGTGACTTCCCCGCCTGCCGGCGAGGCAGGTTTGTGTAACTTCGTGAAATAGCCTTTCCTCGCCAGGCGGGTATTACACAGAGAGCCACGGAGATGCCACAAAGTTCGACAAAGTAAAAGTGATTATTATCCATTGTTGGCGTTGTCACCAACAAAGGAGCGATGTAGTTTGGATATAAATAGAATAGTCCTGAATAGCCATGATTGTAATAATTTAATTATAATCAGACAAACCATTTGCAAAGAAAATCTTCAACTTATTGTTCTTTTGGTTCTATAGTTGCAGAACCAAAAGAACTATGTTACATTTGCACATATGAGGCTATCGCAAAAGCAGAAAGAACTTATAGAGAAAATTGGAATATATTTTGAGCAGGGGATGCAACCTGCCGCTGCCAGAATATTAGCTCTACTCATCGTGTCTGATAAAGATTCTTTCAGTTTTGATGAAATCAGGGAGATTTTAACATTGAGTAAAAGCGCTACTTCCAATGGCCTTAGTTTTTTATCAAGTGTAAATAAAATTGAATATTATACAAAACCAGGTGACCGGAAAAGATATTTTAAGTGGAGTCCATCAAATACAATAAATCACTTTAAAGAAGGAATTGAGAAAATACTGGGGCTTAGTAATTTGTTTGATGAAGCAATAAAACTAAAAAAAGATAAAGATTCATTTAACTCACAACAGCTTGTAGATTTATCAGATTTAATGAGTTTTTTACATAAGGAGATGCCCATTATTTATAATAAATGGGAAAGTCAAAGAACCCAACATTAACCAGAATAATATGAAAGAGATCATCAACCATGTAGTACGGATATTGGAAAACTACAACATTCCATTTAACGAAAATGAATTAAGCACATACTCAAGAAGCAGATTATTGCTGGAAGCAACAGGGCCTGCCCGGCTTCAAGAGATTTTCAAACAAAAGTATCACAAGAATATTAGAATAAATGATGCAAATGAATTGGAAATTTTACTTTTAACCTATCAATATATTTCTAATAACAAGTAGCAGCGATCAAAAAACAACCATGCCAAAGATTAGTATTCTAAAGAAAAATAAGATAAAAATGTTGTTGAGATTTGGCTTATATACAAGCCTGATCTTTGCGCTTATATTCTTTATTGATACTAAAAAGTTTTACTTTCCTCAGGTTATAATTGGATTTATTTTTGGCGTGATGGTGGGTTTACTTGAAGAATTGACCTCTCATCGCAAATTTTTATCCATCTCGGTTCCGATTCAATTTTTATTTAAAATACTGGGCATTATATTAATTATCTTTCTTCTCTCTTCAATCCTCATCTTATCATTTGTCACGCTTCATGAAATTGACTTAAACGTAATATGGAGTCATTTTAATGACAAAGAAGTTTCCAGCCCAGTAATTTCCGCATTTGTGGTAGCCTTTACTGTTTCCACCTATTTCCAAATTGAAAAGCTCATAGGGAAAAACCTTCTCATAAATTATTTAAAAGGCCGGTATCGTAAGCCGAAAAAAGAAATCAGAGTGTTTCTATTTATGGATCTCAAGTCATCAACAACTTTATCTGAAAAACTGGGGAATGATACATATTACTCTTTTTTGAATGACGCCATATATGAGATGTCTGCCTCCATTGTGGAAACAAAAGCTGAAATCTATCAATATGTTGGCGATGAGATTGTTTTTACCTGGACACTGGACAAAGGAATTACGAACAACAATTGCCTCCGACTTTTTGAAAAGATCTGTGAGGAATTGGAAAATAAAAAATCATACTTTCTCAAAAATTACGGTTATCAGCCAAAATTCAAAGCAGCGCTTCATGCCGGAATCGTTTTGGCGGCAGAGATCGGTCATATTAAAAAAGGGATTATTTATTCAGGAGATGTGTTAAATACCACTGCGCGAATGGAGTCTTTGTGCAATAAATATGAGGCTAATGTGTTAATTTCAAAATCCTTATTCAATCTGCTGGATAAAAAGCATGAAATCCTTTATGAAGATCTTGGATCTATATCATTGAAAGGTAAAGACGAAAAGCTGGAGTTGATTAAAATTCATCTTTCTGATTCCTCCTATACTAAAGAGAGAAAAGAATTAGAAAAAGTTTTAAAAGGCAAATAGCTCTCCGCTCATCATAATCCTGCTTTTGATTAACAAGAAAACTTTGATCCTTCCTGACATTATTCCAGGCCGAAGATTACGCAACTCAATGTGAACCAATCCAGAGGTTATATTGTTGACTTCAAAAAAAGTACCCAATTTTTCAATATCACTTATAATCGCTCAGGAAAGTATTTTTATGGATCAGGCCACTCAACCTACAAATCAAAATCTCATCGAAAAACTTGGATCAACTTATTCTTTTTGGTCAGATTTAAAATCATATCTGAATGAAACCTTGAAAAATCCATCTGAGGAATGGAATTTTCCTGGGAAAAAATACGGATGGAGTTTTCGCATGAAAAGTAAAAAAAGAAACATCATTTATTTTCTGCCTCGTGATGGATTTTTTAAAGTGGCCTTCGTATTTGGATCAAAAGCTACAGGAAAAGTGATGGAAAGTAATGTTAGCATCTCCATTAAAACAGAGCTCGAAAATGCTAAAGTATATGCAGAGGGTAGGGGAATTAGGATTGATGTAAAGAATAGTCAAATATTAAATGATATAAAGACTCTGGTCCAGATCAAAGTGGCGAACTAGGCTTTAAAAGGCAGATTGATTTTTAATGATTGCATTATTGGAATTTAAGTATTCATCATATTTTTCTTTTCGCTGAAATCTTACACACGTTTATTAATCTTGAATACAGTGAGATAATCACGGTTACACCATAGGTGGCTCTCGAATTAAAATTCAGATTAAAACCCATAATTATGTCCAGATCGATATTGTTGATGTTTGCCACAATGGCGATTTTATTCACTTCTTGTTTTAAAGAACTCGCCGAAAAGGCTAATGATATAGATAACATTAAATGGAATCCCTCCCTGGCGCTTCCTATTACGAATGGATCCTTTACAATAGCTGAGTTTGCCTATGAGCTATCGGGAGAAAATTTTGGTGCCACCACCACTGATGAAGGTCTTGTCGTTTTTAAGTATTCCCAGGATAAAGCTTATTCTAAAACAGCAGAAGAGCTTGTAAATCTTGATGATCAAAATTACACGACTACCCTTAAACCGGAGGCGTTGATATTACCGGATCTTCCAGTTAATGGTTCAATTACGCAGACTGAACTTCATACATTTAGTATGTCAACACCGGAAGGTGATAAATTATATTCCGCAATTATGAAAGGTGGAACAGTTGATATTTCCCTCACCGGAAACTTTCCAGCAAGCGGTGAATTAGTGTTTACTTTTAGTGATGTTATAATAAATGGTCTCCCCCTGGAAACCACATTTCAGTGGGATTATGATGGCACAAATAATCAACAATTTACGAGGAGTCTAAGCCTGGAAGGGGCTGAAATTGACTATTCCGCTAACGGCACTACTTTTAACTATTTTGCGTTTACAACCACGCTAACTTTAAATTACGCATGTATATCCATAGATATTTCTGAAGG
>DAOVVI010000253.1 GCA_030637245.1 Cyclobacteriaceae bacterium | reverse complement strand
CTCCGCATGCCTGGGTAGTTCAGTTAATCCTTTTCTCTGAGTAGCCTTATCCTTTCTGAAATCCATAGGTAAGCCTGACGCTCCCCAGCTGATATTTTTTGATTTCATCTTACTTACAAACTCATCGATTTGGCCATCACTCCATTCTGCCAACGTAGATGAAAATGCTACAATAGATTCAAATCCATATTCTGCAGCTTTATCCAACAATTGGATTTGATCCAGTTTTACACCAATTGCTCCTGGATTCAGGCCCATTTTAAATTTTCTGGACTTCTTCATTGTCATTGATTTCAGATTAGAAAATGGGATAAATGCAAGGCTTGACGCCGCCGCAGTTTTCTTGATGAAGTCTCTTCTATTATTCGCGTCTTTCATAGTATTATGTCTATTTATACAATTTTAAATTAGATTTTTCCAAATCAATTTATCAGAATGATTACAAACTCAAAGTAATGCATTTCGAAGAATAAATAATAATACATAGGTGTAATTTCGATATCATAAATTATAAATTGAACCAATACCTGAGCTTAGCGATTAATACCCTGTTTTTTGATCTGATGAATCTTTACTTTCGCCATGAATTTTATGGTTTTATTAAAAAAGGGAAACTTCAACAAAACAAAAAATGGGATTTACTACAATGTGAAGGAGATTAAAATCAATAATATGGACAAGATCTTAATAAACTTATAAAATCGGATTACACTTTGTATGTTAAGAAATTCAACTACATTTTACCATTCATCACTTAGGCAGCTCTTTTGCAGTTGTAATTCACCATTAATGAAATCAATGTAACTTCTTCTGTATTGGTCGTATCTATTTATATTACCATGACCATGTTTTGCCAATTGATTTACAACAGTTCGAACGAAACATTAGTTTAATCATGATAAAAATATTTTTTAAAATCGCTTTCCGTAGTTTTCTCAAAAACAAACTGGGGACTTCAATCAATTTATTGGGCTTTTCTGTTGGTTTGGCTGCATCCATGCTCATTTTCACCTACGTGTATTATGAAATGTCTTATGATTCATTTCATCAGAAAGCGGATAGAATTTACCGAATCAATATCAGCATGAACATCAATGGGGATAAAAAAATCGGTAACATTACACCAAATATTTTAGGGCCAAAAATAAAAGATGAAATCCCAGGTGTGGAATCTTATTTCAGGATGACGAGTACATTCAGCAGAGCTTCCACCTTGATCATAGAAGACAGGCAAGTAAAGGTAGAAAACTTTTTCAGTGCCGACTCTACCATTTTTGATGTATTTACCTTCAAATTTATTGTTGGTAATCCTAAGTATCTTTTGAATAAGAGCGAAGATGCAATTATTTCTAAAAATACAGCTTTGAAATACTATGGAACAACGGATGTTATTGGCAATACTTTCCGATCAAGTAATGATCAAAATTATATAATAAGAGCAGTTTTTGAAGATTTTCCCGGCAATTCACATATTCATCCAAATTTTATTGGAAGCAGTCTTTCTACCGAAATTTGTAGTGATCTCATATGGGATAAGATCAACTATTTAACATTTGTTCTAATTGATTCAAAGTCATCCATTGAAATAGTACAAAGCAGCATGGATCAAATTGTTGAAGAAAATCTGCCTGAAGACTTTAATGCTATTGAAACAAAATATAACCTGATACCCCTCACAGATATTCACCTTCAATCGGAAGCGGATTTTGAAATAGAACCTGCCATAGATATAAAACAATTGTATGCATACCTGGCCATTGCCTTTTTTATCATCTTGATCGCGTGTGTTAATTATATTAACTTATCTACTTCCAGAGCTCTGGAGCGGGCAAAGGAAGTTGGATTAAAAAAAGTCGTTGGGGCGCAAAAGTGGAATTTAATCGGACAATTTCTATTTGAAGCCTATCTGATTACCTTTTTTTCCATGATCCTCGCCATTGGTTTATTTGAGGTATTCAAGCCATTATTTGCATCCATTGTAGGGAAGAATATCAATATTTCTGTGATCTCAAATCCTACCCAAATTGGAATCCTGTTCTTAGGTTGGATTGTACTCGGTTTGGTTGCCGGTTTTTACCCATCACTTGTGCTCACATCATTTAAGCCAGCTCAAATTCTAAAAGGCAGTTTTAAACACTCAAAATATGGGAATTATACCCGAAAATCATTGGTGGTTTTTCAATTCGTAATTTCTTCAGCGCTCATTGTGGGTACTTTAGTTGTATATAATCAAATCAACTACATGAAAAACAAAAAACTGGGATTTGCAAAAGATCAACTTATGATCATTTCTATGGATAAAGTGCCAAAGGAAAACAAATTGGAAGGATTTAAAAAAGAGCTATTACAGCATAATAATATTCAAAACGTTTCCTTTTCTTCGGCCTATCCCGGGCGAACTTCCAATGGCATGTTGATCAATGCAGATGGCATGGCAGAGGATGAACAATTGTTGGTTTGGAATTGGCATGTCGATAAAGATTATCTAAAAACGATGGATATTGAACTATTGGCGGGCAAAGACTTCAATGAACTTATATATGATAAAGATGATCTTGAATTTATAATTAACGAAGCTGCCATGAAAGATCTCAATTGGGATCTTGACAATTGCATTGGAAAACATATTGATAGTGGATATAGAAAAGGGCGATGCATTGGTGTCATCAAAGATTTTCATTTTTCTTCTTTGCAGTTTAGGGTAGAACCACTTGTGCTTAACTGTGAAAATAATTTGTACCGAAATAATGTAATGATAAGATTTGGCGAGGGTGATATTTCAAGTACATTAGAATTTGTAGAGCGCAATTGGCAAACTTATATGCCTCAAACGATTTTCGACTACAGATTTCTGGACGAATCATTCGACAGATTATTTGCAGCGGAAAAACGAACTGGAAAAGCATTTTCTATTTTTTCCATTCTTTCTATCCTTATTGCCGCAATGGGATTGTTTGGTTTATCGGCATATGATACAATTAGCAGGACCAAGGAGATTGGTATCCGCAAATCAATGGGATCTTCAAATGTGGGTATTTTTAATTTATTGGTTACTTCCTTTTCGAAACTGGCCTTATTGGCATTTTTCATATCCGTTCCACTTGCCTATTTTATTATGAATAAATGGTTAGAAAGTTTTGCATTTAAAACATCGATCGGATGGTATGTTTTTGGGGTAGCAGCGGTTTTAACTTTTGCTATTGTATTATTTTCCGTTGGTTATCATTCGCTGAAGGCCGCTAAAACGAATCCAGTAGATTCGCTGAGATATGAATAAGACCATGGATTTTCAGATGGTTAGATATTTTATTCAATAACTTTCTTTTAAGTTCCTTAGACATTAAAAATAGTTATCTCAAATCAATAATCGCCGATAAAATACTCAAGGTTCCATTATCAAGGCTGGTCCATACAGGCCGTACAAAGCCTCCGTATGCAGAGATATTTATATAATCTCCCATATAAATATCAGAATCAGGTTCGAATGATTTTTGACTTATTTTCTCATTAGTAAAGGTCTCTCCACCATCTGTAGAAATTGCCAGGTAAACATCTGTTTTCAAATCATCATGATCTCTGCGGTCATAAAATACAATGTAGATGTGCCCGGTAATAGGATCTACCGCCATCCAATTGTAGCATTGGTGCCTGCCCATCATAGATACAACATCGTTATTTACTCTTACCGGATCTGACCAGGAGAAACCTTTATCAGATGATTTTGAAATCCAGACGTCAGTATCGTGCTCTCCATTTCTTTGATCAGACCAATTAACGTAGATGGTCCCATGGTAATCTCCATAACTAATATCGCAACCACTGACAGGTGCTCCTGCCGCTTTGCCAAAACCAGGAACATTCAGCTGCCAACCTCCGGGCTGATCAGCAACAACAATATCCTTTTTTAACCATGTCACACCACCATCAAGAGAACGGTCAATATAAATTTTTTCATCATAAGCCCAGGATACATATACCTCCTGTTCGGGCCCGGCTGTGGGAGTCGCACCAATTGGCGTTTCTGAACCTCCAAGACAATTTCCGCCATACTGATTGATCCTGACAGATGGCATCCATGTTAAGCCGCGGTCATCTGAAAATGAAAGCATGATATTGGCGCTGTCCTGAGGATTTGTAGAGGCATAGTTATCATATTGAGTCCAGGTTGTGTAAATTCTGCCCGAAATTTCGTCAAAGGCACCCCAGGGTTTTTCATGCTTTTTAGGAGGGTTTAAACCTATGGAAGAACCGCGGTTCCAGGACTTACCATTTAATGATCGCTGACAAACGATCCTGTCCATAACCATATTCCCTCCCCAACCCATTTTTTTTGGATCTGAAAGATGGAAATAATAAAAATATCCTAAATTGTCAGCAATGATGCACGGATCTCCAAAATCACCATACTTTGATTTTATATTTCTGGTACTCCAGGTCTTACCAAAATTCCTTGATAAATAAATTTT
>DAOVVI010000226.1 GCA_030637245.1 Cyclobacteriaceae bacterium | reverse complement strand
TTTCTTTCAAAGTTTTCATCATATGAGCCTAGCTTATCTGTAAAACCATCAGCTCTTATTTCTATAATCCTGTTGGCAATGGTCTGGGTAAATGTGTGATCATGAGAAGTAAATAACACGGTTCCGGGGAATTTTTGCAGCGAGTTGTTAAAAGCTGTAATCGACTCCAGATCCAAATGATTGGTTGGTTCATCCAGGATCAATAAGTTGGCCCCTGCAAGCATCATTCGTGAAATCATGCATCTCACTTTTTCTCCTCCTGAAAGTACGTTACATTTTTTTAATGTTTCCTGTCCGGAGAAGAGCATTTTCCCAAGAAATCCACGGATATACACTTCATCTTTTTCTTCTTCCGAATACTGTCTCAACCAGTCAATTAGATTGTCATCAGACTCAAAATAAATTGAATTCTCGTTTGGCAAATAGCCTTTCGTGATGGTTTGTCCAAATTTAAACTCTCCGGAGTCCGCATGTTCTTCTTCCATAAAAATCTTAAAAAGTGTGGTGATTGCCAGAGAATCCTCCCCGATAAAAGCGATTTTATCTCCTTTATTTACAAACAGATCCAGGCCATTGATAAGTTGTTTTCCTTCGATGGATTTATTAAGGTTTTTGATCTCTAAAATCTGGTCGCCGGCTTCCCTTTTTTGGTTGAAAATAATGGCGGGGTATTTTCTTGATGAAGGCTTAATTTCTTCAATATTAATTTTCTCCAGCAACTTCTTGCGACTGGTCGCCTGTTTCGATTTAGCTGCATTGGCGCTAAATCTGGAAATAAATTCCTGAAGCTCCTTTTTCTTATCTGCAGCCTTTTTATTGGCCGAAGTTCTTTGGCTTAGCGCCAGTTGACTGGATTCATACCAAAATGTATAGTTACCGGTAAATATATTAATGGCTCCAAAATCTATATCCGCCACATGCGTACATACCGTATCTATAAAGTGACGGTCGTGAGATACTACGATTACCGTATTTTTAAAATTCAGCAAATAATCTTCCAACCAGGTGACGGTTTGAATATCCAGGTCATTGGTAGGTTCGTCCAGTATGAGAATATCCGGGTTTCCAAATAAAGCCTGCGCAAGGAGTACCCGCACTTTTTGATGACCATTGAGCTCCTTCATCAATTTATGATGGTCATGTTCTTTTAATTCAAGTCCACTCAGGAGGGCCGCAGCATCAGATTCAGCATTCCAGCCGTCCATCTCTGCAAATTCCATCTCAAGCTCGGATGCCCGGTGTCCATCCTTTTCACCAAAATCCGGTTTAGCATAGATTGCATCTCTTTCTTTTATGATCTCCCACATTTTTTTGTGTCCCATCATCACCGTATCCAGTACGGCGGCATCGTCATATTCGTGGTGATTTTGTTTGAGCACAGACATCCGTTTGCCCGGTTCGATATGGATAGACCCGGAATTTGGAGCGATCTCATTGGTCAGGATCTTGAGGAAAGTTGATTTTCCAGCGCCATTTGCGCCAATGACGCCATAACAATTACCAGGAGTAAACTTGATGTTAACCTCATCAAAAAGCACTCTTTTCCCATATGCCAGGGATATATTATCAGTAGAGATCATATTGTTCGATTTTTTGAAGCCGCAAAAGTAAGGCATTTATAAATGATAATGAAATTAACTTCGAACTCAAATTTTGATGGTTAATTATCGGGGCTAAATATTCAGGTTAATTTTGCGATGTGTTTTGTATCACATAATAAACTGATATCCTGGACTAATTAAATTATCCGGAAAGTTTATATAAATTCGGAGGATCATTTAATGAATACAAGTTTGTGAATTCGTAAGTTTATTAACCAAAATTCAATTTCCCCCGATAAATAAATCTGCACCATGAAAAATTATTTACTAATGTTTGTCCTTCTATTCTCGTTTTATTCAGGTGGCTTACGGGCACAATCGTCCCATGCTGCTCTGAAAGAGAAAATCAGACCAGATTATCTTACCGGCGAGGAAAAAAGAGCTACTAAAATTTACAATCGCGTATTGCCTACTGCCGTGACGATTTTTACCTCGCGCTACGTTGTGAAGGAAAAAGGCATGGTGAAACAAGAAGCCTTGGGTAGTGGGGTGTTAGTATCAAAGGAATGCCATATTTTAACGGCGGCTCATGTTGTTCAATATGCTGATCAGATCACTGTAAAAACACAGGATGGTAAAAAACGTGAAGCCGAATTGATCTTTAGTGAAACCAACGCGGATATTGCTCTATTACGTTTGAAAGTTCCAGACCTTACCTTAAAACACGCCCGTTTGGGGAACTCTGATTCTTTAGTAGTAGGGCAAAGGACTTATGTAATTGGAAATCCCTATGGTCTTGAGAATTCCTTTTCCGTTGGACGTATAAGCGCTTTCAGAGAATTTGGTCAACTATACAACGGGACTACGCTGGTGGAATTTATCCAAACAGATGCTGCTATTAACTCTGGAAACAGTGGAGGTGCAGTGTTTAATTCAGTAGGAGAAGTTATTGGAATATCCTCACAAATCATCAGCGTTTCAGGAGGATTCCAGGGGCTTGGGCTGGCAGTATCCATTAACACTGCAAAAAAAATACTTGCGCTCGAAAATAGGATATGGATGGGATTTGATGCCATTTACCTTGGCAAAGAGGAATTGGGTGTTTTGCAGAATGTCGATGCAGAGGGGGGGCTGTTGGTACAAAATGTGGTACCTGGTAGCCCGGCGGAAAAGGCAGGTCTGAAAAAAGGTGTGATACCGGCTAAAATAATGGAACGGGATTTTTTAATTGGAGGAGATCTGATTTTGCAGATCGGAAACCAGGAAACATGTCACAGTGAATGTCTGACAAACGTCCATGAGAGGTTGCAAAATGAGAAGCAGATAAAGATAAAATTGATTCGAAACGGAAAAATTATCGAAACAATTATCGATGTTTCCCAAACCAAGCAGAATTTTTTAAAGTGAATTGGCTTGAGCTACTCGACTTTTTAACAACGAATTTTCAATGCTAATTGATTTATGCTCACTGGTTAAAGACAGGCCAATTACCACTAAATCGGTAAATTTTAATTATACCTCTGTCTTTTTACATTACCCAAATCATTGATCGTAAATGATTTGATGGTCTTTAGAATTGGATTGCTTTATTTTGATATTATACTTTTTTTGGCAATGAGCGTCAGGTGACACGATACTGAAATTTCTAAAGTTTTATGATTGAATAGCAGATACGCCAATCATTTTAAGCCGGCAAGGCCAATACCCAGCAAAAATTCACTTTGCCTCTATGATTCCCGTAAATCTAATATCGTCAGAAGACGCACAAGTCGATAACTGCAGTTGACCTTTTCCAGCACGAATGCGTGTTGTTCTCCATTCCAATATTTCAGATATTTAAACAATTTACCTATTTTCCTAAATACTTCGGGATCTGTCGAATATCGTTTCTGTTCTATAATGAAAGATAATGAACTGATAGATATTATTTCTACAATCACTTAAAAATGCAGGGTAGGTGATGAGGTCCTTTATGGAGTCTCCAAGAAGGGGAACTTCTTTCTGTGAACTACCCTGTGCCAAGAGCACAGGGCGTCATTAGATATCAAACAACCTAAGTTGTTTGATATCTGGCTCTCTTCCTTGTTTCTTTATATAATTCTCTATTATCTTCCTATCTCCTCTTCCACTTACTGTACCGATATAATATCCATCTGACCAATATTCTCCTCCCCATAATTGCCGCTTTAGCTCAGGGAATTTATCAAACAATATCCGAGCCGTTATACTCTTAATCAATCTTATTACTTGGCCTCCTGAGTACTTCGGCAAAAACCTACACAATATATGAACATGGTTTTTATCATAGCCCACTGTATGTACATCGATATAATATCGCTCCCTGAATCCTGCCATTATCTCTATCATTTCCTTTTCTATCTCTTCCTCAAATACACTCCTACGATATTTTATCGTTAATTGTAGGTGATAATAGCATTCTGACACATTGTGATGCCAATACCAAATATCTTCCGTTATCTTTGCCATTTGATAAAGATAACATTTATCCTGCTTCGCAGGATGGCAATTCAGCCCTGTGCCAAGAGCACAGGGATTTCTTGCCGTTCTTTAAAATTTGGTGACTCCACAGGTACATGCTTTGTATATTATGACCAAGAAAATAATGAATATATTGTTACAGCTAAACATGTAATTGATGGGATAGGTACAAATGGAAAAATTCAAATTTATCATGAGAATTCATGGAAAAACCTTAATGTGGAAATTCTATATCATAAAAATAAAGAAATTGATATAGCTGTTATGACTTCCAAAACAAGAATAATCGCAAATCCACAAGCAGTAAGTTATTCAATAGGGAACATATCAATCGGACAAGACACATTCTTTTTAGGTTTTCCATATGGAATCATTTCAAATATAGGTTTAGATTCAAACGCAAATTTTCCTTTGCCATTTTTAAAAAAGGGAGTTTGTTCCTCAATAATTCCAAAAAATGGTCAAACGATCTTATATCTTGATGGTCATAATAATCCTGGATTTTCGGGCGGACCAGTTTGCTTCCAGAATTTGAGAACAAAAAAATATCAAATTGCTGCAGTGGTAAGTGCATACAGATTGAATAATCCCCAGCGAATTATGGATGAAAATGGAAAAAGAACAAATCTAACATACATGGAAAATAGTGGAATTGTAATAAGTTATTCTATTGAACATGTTGAAGAAATAATAGATGAAAAATTAATAA
>DAOVVI010000076.1 GCA_030637245.1 Cyclobacteriaceae bacterium | reverse complement strand
TTTGCCGCATTTAGCTTTACTGGTTTGTGGGCTTTGTATCATGTGTTTTATCGCATGTTTCCCAGTCAGCATCTTGAATTTGCTATAGCAGTATTGTTTGTTCCTTCAGTTTTTTTTTGGGGCTCGGGAATTCTAAAAGACACGATTACAATAGGCGCATTAGGCTGGGCAACGTATGGGGCATACAATTTATTTTTTGTGAAAAGGCATATTACAATTTCCCTGATAATTTTGCTTCTTTCCTTGTACACAATCTACACGATAAAAATATATATACTTCTTTGCTTTTTGCCAGCAGTAATATTATGGATTTTTTCTACAAGGTTAAGTAATGTTAAAAATGTAATAGCCAAGATCTTTATTGCCCCGATAGTTTTGAGTATAGCCGCATTAATTGGCTATTATGCAATCCTAAAGGTGGGAGAAGAAAATCCCAGATATGATGTTGAAAACCTGGCCGAAACAGCTAGAATTACAGCAGAATGGATCCACTATGTAAGTATTCGCGAACAGGGCTCTGCCTATACTCTGGGCGATTTTGATTATAGTCTTACCGGCATGATCAGTAAATTCCCGCAAGCTGTTTGGGTGAGTTTGTATCGACCATATTTGTGGGAAGCTCATAATATTGTGATGCTTCTTTCAGCATTGGAATCCTTTGCCTTAATTCTCTTTACCATATATGTGTTTTATAAAGCAGGGATACAAAAAGCGCTTAAATTAATTTCGTCTAAGCCTATCCTGACCTTCTGCTTTATGTTTTCCATTGTGTTTGCTTTTGCGGTCGGAGTTTCAACTTACAATTTTGGAACCCTGGTCAGGTATAAGATTCCCTTGTATCCATTTTTTATTTCCGGATTATTTATCCTGTTAGATTATTCAAAAAGGGAAAGAAAAAGGTCGACATTGGATTGAACCGAATAAAATTCAATTACTTTTTTCCGCCCGTGTTCTCCTATAGACTTTCTTAATGATTCGGATGAAATAAGGTCGGATAAATATCTAAGCCAGTCTTCTGTATTACGGCATAAAAAACCATTAATTCCATGATCTATGATATTGTTATTAATCCCAACTTTTGAAACAACTGCAGGTATTCCGAGAGCCATATATTGCAACGCCTTGAATCCACACTTTCCTTTTTCCCAAACAGAATCATCCAGGGGCATAATGCCAATGTCAATTTTGTCCAATTGTTCAATTTCTTTTTCTTTATTCCATACTATAAAGTTATAATCATCAACATCCCAATCGGGTTTTTGATTGGAAATAATCATAATTTTAATAGAATATTTATTCCCTAATTCCTTAAGAATTGATACTAATGGCATTAAATATTTTGTTGTAGAATGCGTTCCTGTCCAACCAATGACAATCTGTTGATTTGAAGAATTTTTGATTTTTGGTTTATGATACAACGTGTCAATTGTCGTTGGATTAATGTAAACCCGGTCATTAAATTTTCTTGCGTAATCAGCTAAAAAATCATTCCCGCAACTTACTTTCCAGCTCCATTTGCAGATATGTTTTACTTTTCGATGGTATTTTAATAAGCCAGCAAGACTATTCTGCTCAGAGGTATTTGGTAGCCATATCGCATCATCAAAATCATAAATGATTCTTTTTTTAAATATATATGAAATGACATATTCGATAATTGGCGGACCCAGCGGCAATGCTTCTCTATGTATAAAAACCATTTCATATCCCCGGATTCTAAAAAGCAATACAAACCTCTTGAAATATCCACGGAGTAATGCCATAACTTTGCCTGCCATTTGATTTTGTTGATACAGCAATGACCAACCCTTTTCTGACCAAAATGGTTCCATGTCAAATTGAAAATGGTTCTCCTTCAGAATTTCAAAATACTGTTCAAATCGAAATCTCTGGGATGGAGCTAATCCGATTGGATATGGAACGATGAACAATACTTTTTTCAATTTTGATGAGAACGTTAATAACTCTCTTTTTCATTAGGAAAGCTCCCTGATTTTATATCAGAAATATATGCTTCAACCGCATTGGTGATTGATGAATGGAGTTCCGCATACCGTCGTAAAAACCTGGGATTGAATTCGTTATTAATTCCAAGCATGTCATGCATTACCAATACCTGGCCATCGGCATGCGGACCGGCTCCAATCCCGATAATTGGAATAGTTAATTTTTCAGTAATTTTCTTTGTAAGAGCAGCAGGTATTTTTTCGATAACCAATGCAAAACAACCGCTTTCTTCCAAAGCTATAGCATCTTCGATCAATTTATTGGCCTCGTTCTTTTCTTTGGCGCGAACCGTATATGTTCCAAACTTATAGATTGATTGAGGGGTGAGTCCCAAATGTCCCATCACAGGAACTCCAGCACTTAAAACGCGGTCAATAGATTCTTTTATTTCAATGCCACCTTCCATTTTCACAGAATGGGCTCCGGATTCCTTCATAATTCGAATTGATGAACGCAAGGCTTCCTGTGAATTTCCCTGGTAGGATCCAAAGGGTATGTCAACCACAACTAACGCTCGCTTCACAGCTTTCACAACAGATGTAGCATGATAGATCATGTGATCGAGCGTTATTGGTAATGTGGTCTCGTTCCCAGCAATGACATTTGATGCCGAATCGCCAACCAAAATGATATCTATGCCGGCTGAATCAATGATTTTAGCCATCGAATAATCATAAGCCGTGAGCATAGATATTTTCTCTCCTGCTATTTTCATGGCTTGAAGCTGATGGGTGGTAACTCTTCGGATATTAGAAAACTTTGACGACATAGGTTTTAATATTTTACTAGTAAAACTAGAAAACTAAAACCGTATTCCCGCACTTGCAGTATGATCTTTAATAACCTGGTAAAATATAGGGCGATGATAAAATCACAAAATGAATTGAAGTTGAATATGGAAATTGCTCTAATTTTCCACTTTTACCATTTATTTTATTGTTGGATGCTAAAGGCTAATAGCTTAAACCTAATACAAATAAACTCCGAATTTCCCTGATTTTAAAACAACTTCTATATGATCATTTAGAGTAGTAGAGAGTTCATAGCCGGTATAATCTGACGATATTGGAAAAAGCTTGTGGCTCCTATTCACCAAAACTACAGTCTCGATTTTTTTAACATCAACATCTAAAAATGGCCTGAGGCTGTGTAGAAAAGTCTTGCCAGTATGCAGCACATCATCTACGAGGATCAATACATTACCTCTCAATTCCTGAGGATCACAATCAACTTTGATGGAACCATCAGAAAATTTTTCTTGACTAAATTCTATTTTCAATAATGAGATTTCGAATGGGCTAATTTTTTTTAGCTCCCTTACTAATAATTTGGCGAGTTCATATCCACTGGGAATACCGGCGATATAAATTTTTTTTTCAAGATAATTATTCTCATAAATCTCATATGCGATCCGGCTTATTTTGTGCTGAATCTGCTGCTTTGTTAAAATCCTGTTTTCAGTTGAAGTCATCCAAACAATCAATTATTTCACCGGTATCACATTACTGTCTTTAAAGGTAGATAATACTACCATAGATTGCATATTATCAACTTGTTTTATATCGCTGATTTTTTCTAACATCAATTTCTGGTAAGAGGCAATATTTTTTGCAACCACTTTTAATATAAAGTCTCCTGCCCCGGTGATGTGATGACACTCTACTACTTCAGGAATTTTTTTGATTTCAGTAACGAAACCCTCAATATTCACCCGGTTATGACCATTTAGTGTCGCTAATACAAAGGTAGTGACACCTAAACCAATCTTTTCTATATTCAGTTTTGCATGATAACTGGTAATGATGCCCATTTGCTCCAGTTTCTTCACCCGTTCTAAGGTAGGCGCCGGAGAAAGTCCGATTTCCTCAGAAAGTTTAGCGTTGGTAATTTTTGCTCTTGACTGTAAAATTTCTAAAATTTTTTTGTCAATATCATCAATTTTATGTGTATGACTCATATCTGATACAAAATATTATTTTGGTCCAAGATAGTAATTCTAACTATTATATTAAATGATCTTTTATAGTTTTAAGTATTCCGGATTTTTATTAGTTGTTTAAGCGCTAATTCACCACTCGTTTGTTTTATCGTCAGTTCTTTTTCAAAATTAAACTGTATGGTAAGCTTTTCATCCAATGCCGTTTTAGCCTCTTTTACAACTTTTTCCAACTCATTAGGGAAGTTAAACGCTTTCGTTCTGAGTTTTTTGAGTTCCGATTCAGCCTCGGCTACCTTATGCCCTCTCTCTCCGTAGCCAAGATTATCGAGTTGCTTTAAAAGGCATGTGGGTGATAGATAAAAGTGTTCAATAACGTACGCATTTTTGTATGAAATTGAACAAATTTCTATGGACCAATCACGAATTATTAATGTAAGTATCTGACATTATGTGAGTTATTCCATAAACTTTATTTTGGAATGATATTTTCTATAATGAGATCAAAATACAATTAATTTGCTATGAAGAGATTTACAAAAATTATTATTCCAGTCTTTGCATTTATTTTCCTATTTGAATCTGCCTTTTCTCAAAAAAAGAAAGATAATGACGATGCTGTTGTTACCATCAAAATAGACGGAAAAGAACGAGACATCGAAGAGTACTTCGAAGAATGGGGAGAAGAGTTAGGCGAGAAGATCGAAAAAATGTTTGACGATCCAAAAATCCACATCGATATAGATGACGATGATTTTGAAATAGAGTTTGATGATATTACAATTGATATTGGTGATTTTGCTGAATCCATTGCAGAAGTGATTACTGAAGCAATCACTAATATGACGATAGAAATAAAAGACATTGATCCGGATGACTTTGGGCATAATCATTTTAATTTCGATGACGATGATGACCTTGATGATATGATTGATGAAATCGAAGACAGATATAATTCTGACGTAAAAAACATAGACAAGATGAAAATTAAAATTCGTGAAGATTATGTAAAAATCGAATTGGATGTGACACTTGAGAATGGAAAGAAAATAGACAAGATGAAAATTATTGCTCATTGATTGGGCTCTTCAACCTAACCATTTCTAAATCAAACCCCTTAATTGGGGTTTTTTCATGACCTATTCTCTATGGTTTTTTATTGGGGATCTCTATTGAATCCTGCATACATGAGTCAATAATAGTCCGAACTTCATTGAGTGTTATAATCTGCACAGTATCCGCAAATTCGGTATAAACATAAGTGGCGATTTCAGCAATTTCCAAATCTGTTAGATTAATAATTCCGGGCATCTCTTGATTAAATGAAACTCCATTGACAATTATTTCTCCCTTTTGCCCGTGACGCATTCCATATATTGATTCTCGTCTGTTTGAGATCAGGTAGTCCGAGTTTTTTAAAGGTGGGTACAGCCTTGCTAATCCGGCTCCGTCAGCTTGATGACAATTTGCACAATGCAGACTATACAATCGTTTCCCTTCTACCATATATTGTCTCAACCTGATCTTTGTTCGTAGGTCAAGGTGACCATACTTATTGGTTTTATTTTTTTGGTCACATGATGAAAAATAAATACTAATTAACAAAAATAAGAACATCCCAACTACACCCCTCATTCTACCTAATATTCACTGAGTAACCTATCGATATCATTGATCAACACATCAACTTTTTCTTCTTTTGTTCCATCATAAATTCCACGTATTCTGCGCTCTTTATCGATGAGCAGGAATGCGCCGGAATGTAAATATCCTCCAGGTTCATCCCTGTCTTCCATGGCAGTGACCATGTAGCTATCTTGACCGATTTCAAATATTTCATCCTGATCGCCGGTAACAAAATGCCAGGAATTACTGCTCACGCCCAAGCGTTCTGCAAACTCATGTAATATGGCTACAGAATCGTGCTTTGGATCAATTGTGTGAGAAAGAATCAAAACATCCGGATTTTCATTATACTTTTCGTAAACCCTGAGCATTTGAGTTTTCATGATCGGGCATATCGTTGGGCAGGTGGTAAAGAAAAAGTCAGCAATGTAAATCTTATCCTTGAATGTATCCTGTGTCACTTCACCTCCATCCTGATTTATAAAACTAAAATCTGGAATTGTATGAAAAATAGTATCTGCTTTTATCCCTCCTTCAAAGCTTACATTTTTGATCTCGCTTCTTCCCAGAATAGGTAGTCTTTCATTTTTGGAACCGCACGAAAATGCCAGAAATCCTATCAAACTGCTAATTAAAAAGTTCTTCATAAGATCAATTAGATTATTGTTTTGCAGATCTTTTTATCATCGCACGCCCAGCGACAAATACTAAAATTATTAAAACAACTATACCTCCGATGATCAATAAATAGTCTAATGTATCTTTTAATACTGCTAGAAAAACAATTGACAATAAAAATATAATCCCGCCCTGATTCATAGTATTTAGTTGGGCGATAGATTTGGTGTAATTGTCCTTTTGAAGATTTTTATTAGCAAAATGAATTACATGATGGTAAACCAGTAACGCAACCACAAATCCCATTTTTACCCAAAACCATACGCTCGAGAAATAAGGATGCATGATTCCCAAACCAAAGATTATGGTAAGAATTGCTGCCGGCCATCCAACTGTCAGCCACAATTTTTTGGACATGGATTTATACTGATTAATCAATATGCTCCGGTCAGGTTCAGTTTTGGAGTTTGCTTCTGTTTGATAAATAAATAGCCTGGGCATGTACAATAAAACACCCATCCATACCATTACTGAAATAATGTGTAGCGCTTTTAGAATTAGAATTACCATATATAATTTTATTTTATAATTAACAATTGGATGGCGAATTTAGTTTTTTTAACGTCAGAGAAAACAACAAACGTGTAAATATTCTAATTTATTTATTTTATCCGTCTCTGGTCTTTCACCGATACCTTTCCCTGGCAAAAGATTCTATTAAGGAAACTCCTGCAATCGATTTGATCAAATAATTGTAATTTCCATATAAGTATATTTTTTCTATTAAACTAATTGTCGATTTTCTTATTGATATAGTTTAATATTTCATCAAAGTTATCGGGATGAAACC
>DAOVVI010000017.1 GCA_030637245.1 Cyclobacteriaceae bacterium | reverse complement strand
AGCCAGCGAGGAAACGTTCTTTATGCAGATGCTGAACTTTGGGCAGATCATTTAATTTCCATTAGAAAAAGAGTCTCCCGTGCTCAAAAAATTGAACTCAGCGGAGATATGAGAAGAAAAAGGGAAGTGGTTAATCAGGTAGATATATTAATTGATCGTATGGATACGACAACAGTCAGAAATCTACTGAGCAATGACGAATCCATAGAATTAAATGATAGATCATCCGGACCGTTCGCATTGAGAGGCAACTTTACATCTATCAATTTGAAATGGCATATTCGATTTACGAGTCCTTCAGGATTTCATGGAAAAATGATGCTTTCTACAGGTTCTGGCAAACATTTGTCCGGTATAACTAAGGATGGGAAAAACATGCATCAATACCTGCTAGACCAGGAGATTAGTAGTGAGGAAGCTGCATACAAAGAATTTGACTCACCCTATATCGAGCCGGAATTAAGAGAAGGCACATTCGAAATTGCCTTTGCTTTGGAAGATAATCTTCCAAAATTATTAGAATTGGAAGACCTGAAAGGGCCATTTCACAATCATTCTAATTATAGTGATGGAATAAATCCCATTCGTCAATTGGCAGAATATTGCATCGAACAAGGATATGAATACCTGGGATTATCTGACCATAGTAAATCAGCTTTTTATGCAAATGGCTTACAGGAATATCAAATTAAAAAACAACATGAAGAAATTGGTGAGCTAAACGAGGAATTAGCCCCATTCAGGATTTTCAAAGGAATTGAATCCGATATTCTGAATGACGGTTCGCTGGATTATGAACCAGATGTTCTTGCCAGCTTTGATTTTATTGTTGCATCTGTTCATTCCAATTTAAATATGGATAGGGATAAAGCAACCCAGCGATTGTTAAAAGCAATAGAAAATCCATACACTACATTCCTTGGTCACCCCACCGGCCGCTTACTTCTCCGAAGGCAAGGTTATTCTATAAATCATAAAAAGATAATTGACGCCTGCGCAAAATACAATGTGATCATTGAAATCAATGCAAATTCATGGAGATTGGATTTGGATTGGCGGTGGGTGAACTATGCCATTGAACAGGGAGCTATATTAAGTATCAATCCCGATGCTCATGAAATTGAAGGTTTTGAAGATATGAAATATGGCGTTTATATAGGAAGAAAAGGCGGCCTTACAAAGGAAAAAACATTTAATGCATGGAGCCTGGATAAGGTGGGCAACTATTTGACAGAAAGAAAGGAAAATATTTGAGCATGCAACGAGAATTAAAAAAGATATTGATCATTAGGTTTTCTTCCATCGGAGACATCGCGTGGACAACTCCGGTGGTACGTTGTATAAAACAGCAAATTCAGGGCGTTGAGTTACATTATTGCACAAAAATCAAATACAAATCCATGCTGGAGGCAAATCCGTATATTGATAAATTACACTACCTGGAAGATAGCCTGGGCTCCCTGATCCAGGAGCTGAAAAAGGAAAAATTTGATTTCATCCTTGATCTGCATAGAAATATTCGAACTTCGATGATAAAAATTCGATTAGGTGTGGCGTCAAAGGCTTATGATAAACTGAGGATAAAACGATTTCTCTACACCAACTTCCAAATCAATTTTATGCCCAATTGCCATGTAGTTGACCGTTATTTTGATGCGGCGTCACCATTAGGAATTAAAAATGATGGTCAGGGATTAGATTATTTTATTCCCCATAAAGACGAGGTTGAATTAGAATGGCTTCCGGAATCTCATCAAAAAGGATATGTGGCCTATGTGATTGGTGCGACTGGTTGGACAAAAATTCTACCTTTCATAAAAATGGTAGAACTCTGCGACAGGATCAATAAACCTATCATCCTGGTAGGCGGGAAAGAAGATTTTGAAGCCGGTGACAAACTTGAAAAATTTTTTGATGTGAACCCGGAAAGCCGGGGAATAGAAGAAGGTTTAAAAAAACTGGGAAAAAAAACTGTTATTTTCAATGCCTGTGGAAAATTCAACCTCAGTCAATCTGCCTCATTGGTTAAGCAGGCAGATGTGGTTTTTGGCCACGACACCGGCCTTACCCACATAGCAGCCGCCTTCAAAAAAATAATATTCAGCATTTGGGGAGGAACGGTCCCTAACAACTTCTATTCCTATGGTACTAAATTTTTCCTGCTTGAAAATACAAAATTAAATTGCCGGCCATGTTCAAAATCAGGTCGGTCTAGTTGCCCGAAAGGTCATTTCAAGTGCATGTATGATTTGGTTTTTGATTTCAACATTCCATGATTAAAGCGGGATATTTCCATGTTTTTTCCTGGGCAATGTAGCTACCTTGTTTTGTAACATTTCGAATGCGGCAATAAGTTTTTCCCTTGTTTGATGAGGCATAATCACCTCATCAATAAAGCCTCGAGAAGCAGCAATATATGGATTCGCAAATTTTTTGTTATATGCTTTTTCCCTCAAAGCCAATTCTTTCTCATGATCTTTTGCTTTTAATATTTCTTTTTTAAAAATGATCTCTGCAGCTCCTTTTGCTCCCATCACTGCAATTTCGGCTGTTGGCCAGGCAAAATTCATATCTGCCCCAATGTGTTTTGAATTCATGACGTCATAAGCACCTCCATAAGCTTTCCTGGTGATCACTGTAATTCGAGGAACGGTCGCTTCGCAAAAAGCATATAGCAACTTAGCGCCATTTGTAATAATACCGTTCCACTCCTGATGTGTACCCGGTAAAAAACCCGGAACATCTTCAAAGACCAATAGTGGAATATTAAAACAATCGCAAAACCTGACAAATCTGGCTCCCTTCTGGCTCGCATGAATATCCAAAACACCTGCCAAAACTGCAGGTTGATTAGCGACAATGCCAATATTTCTTCCACGTAACCTGCCAAAACCCACCACTATATTTTGAGCAAAATTCTTATGAATTTCCAAAAAGCTATCAGCATCCAGCACCTCATCCACCACTTCCCTTATATTATATGCTTTTTCCGGATTGTCTGGTATAAGATCATCCAATTTCTTTCCATTTGAGCCTTCCGGTACAAAATCTGCTACCGGCAGAACATCTTCGCAATTTTGCGGAAGGTAGGATAGTAGTGATTTTACCTTTTGAAGGCACTCGACTTCATTAGGTGCTGAAAAATGAGTGACGCCACTTTTCATGCTGTGTGCCGCTGCTCCACCAAGCGTCTCTGCGGTAACATCTTCATGAGTCACTGTCCTGACGACTTTCGGCCCGGTGACAAACATATAAGATGTGCCTTCAACCATAAAAACAAAATCAGTAATTGCCGGAGAATAAACTGCTCCGCCAGCGCAAGGACCCATAATAACGGATATTTGAGGCACTACCCCGGAGGCCAGGGTATTTTTATAAAACAAGTCGGCATATCCTCCCAGTGATTCAACACCTTCCTGAATCCTCGCTCCTCCCGAATCATTAATGCCCACAATTGGTGCACCGTTTTTTAATGCCAGGTCGAGGATTTTTACAATCTTTTCTGCATGTGCTTCCGACAAAGAACCTCCAAAAACGGTAAAGTCCTGTGAATAAACATAAGTCAATCGACCATTAATTGTTCCATATCCGGTAACCACACCATCACCCAAATACTTTTCTTTATCCAATCCAAACTCAGATGATCTATGCGTGACAAACTTTCCAATCTCATTGAACGACCCTTTGTCCAATAATAGATTTAACCTTTCCCTTGCAGTAAGTTTGCCTTTTTTGTGCTGTGTTTCGATCCTATGTACTCCTCCACCTTTAAGCGCCTCACTATTCGCTTCTTCAAGTTGTTGAAACTTATCTCCTTTATTAAAATCCAAATTCTTATTCGTCACCAAATCATCCATTTCAAATCGAATTTAATTTATACAATAATATTACTTTTTCGTAAATAAGGTTACCTGTATGTCAAATGAATCATAAACTCATTACATAATGTAAAGTTCTCATATTACATTTGTCGCGAAATATTGAGAGATGACGGCACAAAAAGTAGCAGTATTAGATTTAGGTACAAACACCTTTAATTTGCAATTGGTGAAAATCACACCAAACGCTTACTATATTTTTCGTAATGAAAAAATACCCGTTAAGATTGGGAAAGATGGTATAAACCGGGGAATCATCAAAGACGATGCTCAACAGCGCGCGCTCGATGCTCTTGATATTTATAAGGAAATCATAGAGAATGAGAACATAACGAAAGTTTATGGATATGCAACGAGCGCTTTTAGAAATGCCAAAAATGGGACAAATTTTAAAGAATTAATCGAACGAAAAACCGGGATACAGATCGATATCATAACAGGAGATATAGAAGCAGAATTTATTTATAAAGGAGTAAAGACTTCTTTTGATATAGGAGGTGATCATGCACTTATCATGGATATTGGAGGAGGAAGTGTGGAATTTATCATTTGTAACAGAGATCGTATCTTTTGGAAGCAAAGCTTTGATATCGGAGTCCAAAGATTGTTGGATTGGTTTCATATAATTGATCCTATCCCAAACGAAGAGATTGAAAAATTGAATGTTTTTTTTAATAAGGAACTTGATTCTCTAAAAGAGCAAGTTGAACTATTCAAACCAAACTGTTTAATTGGGGCGTCCGGAACTTTTGATACATTAAGCGAGATGTATCAGCATCAGATAAATCGATTTTTGAAAGGTGATGAAACTGAATTGCCTCTAACTGTAGAAGGTTTCGAAAAATCATATCAACAAATTATTTCTAGTGATAAAACAGACAGATTGAAAATTCCGGGTATGCAGGAAATGAGGGTAGATATGATCGTAGTGGCGTCATGCCTTGTAAAATATGTTATTGATTCCTGTAATATAAATCAGATTAGAATTTCTGCACATTCGCTGAAAGAAGGAATGATATATGCAATTCAGCAGGAAATGATCCATCGTAAAAATATATCAGCTTCAGGGAATTAATAAATAGTCGGAAGACCGCAGTCAGAAGTCGCCCGCCTGCCGGCGAGGCAGGGAAGTTCTCTGTTAGTCATACAGTTCTAAAACCGCACTAAAAGCACTAAAAATCCATGAAAGAGTCGGAAGACCGAAGATACAGAAAAACTTCTGCCTTTGGACTCCCTTCGGTTGCCGAAGGCGATGCCGACTAATAAAACACTTCCAATAAATTCGTGGTAGAATTGATAATTCCTATTTTTGCATCACTTTACTTAATCTGAGCGATTCAAGCAAGATGAGAAGTGTTAAAAGGCTGAGAACCTTTTTAGCTCAGGAATTTATTGCTTATCGCTCTTATATCGTTCAATTTAAGTTCTAATCAGAAAACATTAATGTACACTTATACCAGGCTTAAAGACTTTGCATACCAGGTTTTTGTGAAAATGGGATGCCCGGCACATCAGGCGGAAACTGCCTCAAAGGCGCTTGTTTCTGCTGACCTTCGTGGAGTTGACTCACATGGAGTTGCGCGTCTTTCCGGTTATGTTCGACTTTGGGAAGGCAAACGAATTAAACCCAAACCAGATATCAGGATTATCCATGAAACTCCAAGTACTGCGGTAGTTGATGGGGATTCCGGGTTAGGTCTGGTAGTTGGTCCAATAGCTATGAAAATCGCCATGAAAAAGGCGAAAGAAGTGGGTACTGGTTGGGTTTCTGTAAAAAATTCAAATCATTTTGGTATCGCGGGATATCACTCCATGCTCGCATTGAGCGAAGATATGATCGGAATAAGCATGACAAATGCTAGTCCACTTGTAGCACCGACCTGGTCAAAAGAACGAATGCTAGGTACCAATCCTATTGCGGTTGCTATTCCCGCTGGAGAAGAGCCTCCATTTGTTGCCGACTTTGCAACGACCACTGCTGCAAATGGAAAACTGGAGATTCTACAAAGAAAGCAAGAAGATACACCTCTAGGATGGATTCAGGATAAAGAGGGACAACCTTCCACCAATGCCTTTGAAGTTAAAAATGGTGGAGCACTTTTACCTTTAGGAAGTGACAGAGAACATGGAAGTCATAAAGGATATTGCCTTGGATCGATTGTAGATATTTTTTCTGCAGTATTATCTGGAGCCAGTTATGGCCCATGGGCACCTCCGTTTGTCAGCTTCCTTCCAGTGGCCGATGATATGCCTGGTGAAGGGCTTGGCCACTTCTTTGGAGCTATGAGAATTGATGCGTTTCAGCCCAAAGAACACTTCAAATCTCATATGGACAATTGGATAAAACGTTTTAGAAGCGCCACCACAGTTGATGGTCAGGAGTCTGTTTTAGTGCCAGGAGATCCTGAAAGAATCATTGAACAAGAACGAATTAAAACAGGATTTGAGCTACTAAAACCAGTAGAAAACGATCTGATGGCTTTAGCGAAAAAGTTTGAAATTGAATTTTAAAACCCAGCAGTAATTCCAATTCTAATCACCCAGGGACTATTATAAGGTGACCTATAAGCATTAGTATTATTAAAGTTTTCGTAGGAAAAATTATACATGGCTGTTATAAATAAAAAAGCTTTGCCTCCTACCGGCTGAGCAATTCCTCCTCCGGCCATAAACGAATCAAAACTGTCTCTGGAACTGGTACCGTCAGTATATAATCCATCATAATTTAAATGTTCATACTCTGCCTGTAAATATACAGGGCCATAAACCATAAACCTCGCAAAACCTCCCACTCCAAAATCATTTCCTTGATAATTCTTCGTCCTTTGTTCTTGAAAATCATAGTAATCAAAAGTAGTGTATTGGTACATCAAACGAAGACCTGCTGATAGCTTAGGCGTGACCCTATAGCCAATGATTGGAGAAATATTGATATACGTATAGTTTCCAAAGCCTGCTCCAAAACCCCCTCCAACAAAAACTTTATCTAAAAATCCCGGCCTTTGGCTATCTTGTGCAAAAGTACCTGAGAATATGAAAGTTGCAGATATAATGAAATAAAGTCTAAGTGTCTTCATGTATTTCCTGGTTTAAATTTGAATTGATAACGAAATTATAAAAATGATATTCTATTCTTCAACAATCACATAAAGGTCTTCCGATTCTTTCTTCATGAGGTATTTTTCCCTGGCAAATTTTTCAAGAGCTTCGGTATCGGTTAGAAGTTGCTCTCTTTCTTGCTTTACTTCTTCAATTTTCTGTTGGTAGAATTCCTTTTCGCGATTGAGTGTTTTAAGCTGACGTCTTAACCTATTTTGGGTATATACATCATTTGAGTCAAGAAATAACATCCAGAATATGAATAACATTCCGGTAATGAAATAAAAGCTTGTTGTAAATTTTGGAAGTTTTTTAAACATTGATTTTGTTATTGCTAGTCAAATTACGCATTTCTATGAAAAGAAAACAAATAGTGAAGTTTAAAAGTTTGGTCATTAAAAAAGCCATACTCAATTTGAGCATGGCTTTTATTCTAATTATTTAAATCTATCCTCTAGAGGGATAAACAGCGATTTCTCCCAATTCCTCTTCAATACGAAGTAGTTGATTGTACTTAGCCATCCTATCGGATCTTGATAAAGATCCGGTTTTTATCTGTCCGGCATTTGTGGCTACAGCAATATCAGCAATAGTCGCGTCTTCTGTTTCCCCTGACCTATGAGAAATAACAGTAGTCCAACCAGCTTTATGCGCCATCTCAATACAATCTAAAGTTTCGGAAAGCGTTCCAATCTGGTTTACCTTGATTAATATCGAATTTCCGCACTTTTCTTCAATACCTCTTTTTAGAAATTTAACATTTGTCACTAAAAGATCATCTCCAACCAATTGACACTTATCACCTATTTTCTCCGCTAGCAATGTAAACCCTTTCCAATCACTTTCATCACAACCATCTTCTATTGAATCGATTGGGTATTTTGTGATTAAATCAGCCAAATATTCAACTTGCTCTTCTCTGGTTCTAACTGCACCTCCTTCTCCTTCGAACTTGGCATAATTGTATTTTCCGTCTTCATAAAACTCAGAAGCCGCACAGTCCATGGCAATAGTCACATCATCACCTGGTTTATAACCTGCAGCTTCAATAGCTTCCAATATGCTATTTAAGGCTTCTTCGGTACCACCTGAGAAATTAGGTGCAAAACCACCTTCATCACCAACTGCGGTGCTCAAACCTTTGTCTTTGATAATTTTCTTTAAGTTGTGGAAAATCTCAGATCCCATTCTTAAAGCATCACTAAAGGTAGCAGCTCCAACAGGTCGAATCATGAATTCCTGGAATGCGATAGGTGCGTCTGAGTGCGAACCGCCATTGATGATATTCATCATTGGCACGGGAAGCGTAAATGCATTTGTTCCTCCCAAATATCGGAAAAGAGATTGTCCAGATTCCTGGGCG
Source organism: Cyclobacteriaceae bacterium (assembly GCA_030637245.1). GTDB lineage: Bacteria > Bacteroidota > Bacteroidia > Cytophagales > Cyclobacteriaceae > JAAUQL01. Next base: position 2,869 of record DAOVVI010000017.1, on the reverse strand, counting down.
GCAGCTTTAGCCACAGCAAGAGAAACACCTAATATTGCATTGGCGCCAAGATTGGATTTTGTATCAGTACCATCCAATTCGATCATAATTTTATCAATCAGCTTTTGCTCGAATACAGATATACCTACAAGTTCTTCAGCAATTTTATCATTAACGTTTTCAACTGCTTTCAACACTCCCTTACCTAAATATTTTGACTTGTCGCCATCTCTAAGTTCAACAGCTTCGTTTTCTCCTGTCGAAGCTCCTGAAGGAACAGCAGCTCTTCCGAGGATACCATTTTCTGTAATAACATCTACCTCAACTGTAGGATTTCCCCGTGAATCGAGGATTTGTCTGGCTTGGATAATTTCAATAAGACTCATTTTTAAATAATTTTAATTATTAGACATTAAATCAATGAAGGTATCAAATAGGTACCTGGAATCATGTGGTCCAGGTGATGATTCAGGATGATATTGTACTGAAAAGGCAGGTTTATTTTTCAATCTGATCCCTGCAATTGTACTATCATTCAAGTTTATATGAGTTACCTCCACATCATTATTTTTATCAGTATCTTTTACAGACACGCAGAATCCATGGTTTTGTGAAGTCACTTCACATAAACCTGTTTCAAGATTTTTTATGGGATGATTTAATCCTCGATGACCATGATGCATTTTAAATGTAGATAATCCACTTGCCAAAGCAAGGATTTGGTGCCCCAGGCATATCCCAAAAACAGGAGTATTTGAATCCAATATTTTCTTAACACTTTCTACAGCATAATCCATTGCTGCAGGATCTCCTGGTCCGTTTGAGAGGAAATAACCATCCGGATTCCATTTATCCATTTCTTCAAAAGTAGTCGTTGCAGGAAAAACCTTTACATAACACCCTCTTGTGGACAAATTCTTTAGAATACTTATTTTTATCCCAATATCGAGTGCAGCTACTTTTAATTTTGAACCTGGATCGCCATAAAAGAAAGGTTTATCTGTGGAAACAATAGAAGATAATTCAAGTCCTTCCATAGATGGTAAATCCTCTAATTTTTTCTTTAATACTCCGGTATCCAACTCTTCTGAGGAAATAAGACAGTTCATCGCCCCTTTTGATCGTACATGACGTACAATACGCCTTGTATCCACATTGGAAATCCCAACTATGTTATTAGTTTCCAGGTAATCCTGTAATGAGCTGTTCGATTGAAATCTACTATGTACAATTGAATAGTCATTTACAACCAATCCGGAGATTTTCGGTTTGGACGATTCCTGCTCATCTGCATGCACTCCATAATTTCCAATGTGAGAGGTGGTATTTACAATTACCTGGCCATAATATGATGGGTCTGTATAAATTTCCTGGTATCCGGTCATCCCTGTATTAAAACAAATTTCACCACCAGACGTGCCTTTTTTCCCTATGGAATATCCAATAAAATAGGTGCCATCTTCAAGGATTAAAACTGCTTTTTCTCTGGATTGATATTTCATTTTAATGTGGTTCTAAAAAGTACGGCAAAGTAAATTATTATCTCTCACTTATCCAAAGTTGAATCCTTCTTAGCAATACCTGTTTATTAAATTTACAATTAAAAAAAAGGGATTAAACAATTGCTTAATCCCTATCTAATTTGATGTTTTCATATGATCTTATTCCTTTTTGGAATCTTCTTCACTATCTGCATCCGGTTCGGAACTCTCTTTTGATTCTTCTTCACTTGCTTCAGCAGTGATTGTTTCTGTTTCTTTCACTTCCTCAACAGTCTCTTCTACTATTTCAGCCTTAACATCATCAACCTGTTCTTCTTCAGGCTCCGAAACCATATCAGTTTCTTCTACATCTTCTGTTTCAGAAACAGGTTCTGCAGTTACTTCCGGTAAAGCTTCAGTTTGAGTTGATTTTTTACCTCGACGACTTCTTCTGGTTTTAGCCTTCTTAGGTTCTTTTTCGGCAAGAAGTAATTCGTTATAGTCAACAAGCTCCATAATGCACATATCTGCATTATCACCTAACCTGCTTCCTGTTTTAATAATTCTTGTATAACCTCCCGGTCTGTCATTAACTTTTTCAGAGATTTCGTCAAACAGAACTTTCACAGATTCTTTATCCTGAAGGTAAGAGAATACAATCCTGCGACTATGTGTAGAATCAGTTTTTGATTTTGTGATAAGGGGCTCAACATATTGCCTGAGCGCTTTAGCTTTCGCTACTGTAGTCGAGATTCTTTTGTGTAATATTAATGAAGAAGCCATATTTGAAAGCATAGCTTTCCTATGTGATGCAGTTCTCCCAAGATGATTAAATCTTTTACCGTGTCTCATTTTTAATTATTCTTCATCAAGTTTATACCTGGACAAATCCATACCAAAAGTCAGGTTTTTGTCAGCTACCAATTGCTCTAGCTCCGCCAATGATTTTTTACCGAAGTTCCTGAATTTCATCATATCAGAAATTTCCAATCTTACTAAATCACCCAATGACCTCACGTCTGCAGCTTTAAGACAATTGTACGCCCTTACAGAAAGATCAAGATCATTAAGTGGAGTTTTAAGCAATTTCCTCATATGAAGCAATTCTTCATCGACAGCTTCCGGTTCTCTTAGATCGGCTGATTCAAGAATCATAGTTTGATCACTGAATAACATAAAGTGTTGTATCAGGATATTAGCTGCTCCTTTCAACGCATTTTCCGGATGAATAGAGCCATCAGTTTCTATATCAATAACCAACTGTTCATAGTCAGTCTTTTGCTCAACCCTGGTATTTTCTATATAATATTTTACATTTTTAATCGGGGTGAAAATTGCATCGATTGGAATATACCCAAATATTTGCTCGGTCGGTTTATTTTCTTCTGCAGGAACATACCCCCTACCTT
>DAOVVI010000518.1 GCA_030637245.1 Cyclobacteriaceae bacterium | reverse complement strand
TTCAGGAATTGGAGGAAGTGTTAAATCCAGAGGCGCCTCAGTCTTTTCATCTGTTGATTCCTTTAAAGAAGCGATTAACTTTTTGAATTTGTTTTGGGCGCTATTCTTCAACTCATTGAGCAGTTGTCCCATTTCTTTTCGATCTTCCGGGGCAACGTTTTTTATATCTGTAAACAATTCGCTGATAACGCTCTTTCGACTTATGAATTTAAGCCTGAATTCTTCCAGCTCATCATTTTTTATAGCGATATATTGTGAAATTTCCTTCTTTAATGCCTCAACCTTCTCCTTCATAATAGAATTTTTAGATAATCATTCCAGCGCCAACAGTTTCATTGGTGTTTTCATCGATTAAAATAATGCTTCCGGTTCCTCGATTTTTCTTATAACTGTCATAAAAGAATGGCTGTGTAGTACGAATAAGTATGCGTCCTATTTCATTCAGGCCTATACTCAAATCATCTTCAATCTTATGAAGCGTATTTATATCTACTTTATACCTAATATCTTTAATGATACATCGTGCATCTTTAGTGGTGTGTTTTATACCATATTTCCCTCCGGGAAGGATTTTCTTATCATTTAACCAACAAATCATTATTTCAATGTCCTGCCCTGTTTCAGGTTGATTATTTGGTTTCACAATCATATCCCCCCTACTGATATCAATCTCATCTTCAAGCTGCATCACCACATTCATTGGAGGAATGGCTTCTTCTATTTGATCGTTCATGGTTTCAATGGATTTAACTTTAGAAGTAAATCCGGATGGGAGCGCTAAAACTTCGTCACCAGGTTTAAATATACCGCCTTCGATTCTGCCAGCATAGCCCCTAAAATCATGGAATTCATCTGATTGCGGCCTTATCACCCGTTGAACCGGGAATCGGCAATCAACAAAATTAAAGTCACTGGTAATATGTACATTTTCTAATGTATATAACAAAGTTGATCCCTGATACCAGGGCATGTTATTCGATTTATCGACGACATTATCCCCTTTCAGGGCGCTGATTGGCATATAATGTATGTCTTGTATTTCCAATTTTGAGCTAAAGTCATCAAAGTCTTCTTTGATTTTATTATAAACATCTTCATTATAATCGACCAGATCCATTTTGTTCACACAAAGGATCAGATGTTTAATTTGAAGTAAGGAAGCTATAAATGCATGACGACACGTTTGTTCAACAACTCCATGCCTGGCATCTATCAGGACTATTGCCAAGTTGGCTGTCGATGCACCTGTCACCATGTTTCTGGTATATTGAATATGCCCCGGAGTATCAGCAATAATAAATTTGCGTTTCGGAGTTGCGAAATACCTATAGGCAACATCAATTGTTATTCCTTGCTCCCGTTCTGCCCTCAGACCGTCGGTTAGCAAGGCAAGATTTACCTGGTGATCACCCATCTTTTTACTGGCCTGTTCCACAGCAAGTAATTGATCTTCAAAAATTGACTTAGTATCATGAAGTAACCTTCCAATCATGGTACTTTTTCCATCATCAACCGAACCAGCTGTAGTAAACCGTAGCAGGTCCATATTCAAATATTCTTCAGTAGAAAATTCCTTTTCTTTACTAGTCATAGTTCTTTATCAATTACTAAAAATATCCTTCCTTTTTTCTATCTTCCATGGCGGCTTCTGATCGCTTATCATCCGCTCGGGTTCCTCTTTCAGTTTCTCTTGCCGCGGCAACTTCAAGAATGATATCTTCAATTTTTGACGCATTGGAGATAACGGCTCCGGTACAGGTCATGTCGCCAATGGTCCTGAACCTAATTTGACGTCTTTCTACCTTTTCACCATCCAGAAGTGTAATGAAAGGACAATTGGCAAGATATACGCCATCTCTTTTTACAACTTCACGTTCGTGAGTATAATAAATATTCGGAATGGGTACATTTTCGGCAGCTATATATTGCCACACATCCATCTCGGTCCAGTTACTTAATGGAAAAACCCTAAATTGTTCTCCAATGTGTTTTTTTCCATTAAAAAGGTTCCAAAGTTCAGGACGCTGATTTTTTGGGTCCCATTGTCCAAACTCATCCCGATGAGAAAAAAATCGCTCTTTTGCTCTTGCCTTTTCTTCATCCCTTCTTCCTCCTCCAAATGCAGCATCAAATTTGTGCTTTTCCATTGAATCAAGAAGTGTAATGGTCTGAATCATATTCCGGCTGGGATTTGGCCCCTTTTCCTCAACTGCTTTTCCCTGGTCGATTGATTCCTGAACAGATCCTACAATCAATTCCACTCCTAATTCTTTGACCAAATTATCCCTAAATTCAATAGTTTCAGCAAAGTTGTGCCCTGTATCAATGTGCATTAACGGAAATGGGATTTTTGCCGGCCAGAAGGCTTTTTGTGCAAGACGCACCATAACTATGGAGTCTTT
>DAOVVI010000352.1 GCA_030637245.1 Cyclobacteriaceae bacterium | reverse complement strand
TGGAATTACCTTAAATGCCAACCGAAATGACCGGGAATCTTATGACGCCAATGGGGATGGATATTCTGAATTGCCAAAGTTGGAAGGAAACAATTTTGGATTGAATACATATTATAAAGTAGGCAAATATTCTGTACTTGGCTTCAACCTGTCCAGCATTTATGAATACAGGAGAGGTGGAAATAAAATAGAAGAACCGGCTCATAAAGCTGAACAGTCAGAGGAGCGACATCACAATATCCTGATGGGGGGGCTCAATTTTAAGTCATCTCTGCCCAACTTGAATAGTTCTACGAGCTTTTATGTTGCCGGGCAAAAAACTACGAGGAAACACTACACAGGGATTGATCATGCAGATGCATATGGCAATACGTTAGGCCAAACTTTTATGGGAGGTTTTCAATACAATTATCTTTCAAAATCCCATACGCTGACCTTTGGTTCGGAGTATTTATATGATTATATAAATGATGAAATAGAACTTTACAATTATCTGATCGATCAGACAACGAATCAATTTGGCCTATATGTCCAGGAGGACTGGGAAATAAATTCGGGATTTACCTTGCTTGGCGGTCTGCGAATGGATAAGCATAATTTGGTGGAACACCCGGTTTTTAATCCACGTTTCAACCTGTTATTCAAACCATTCGATTTCACACAAATCAGGGCGTCTTATTCATCAGGATTTCGGGCTCCCCAGGCATTTGATACGGATCTCCATATTGCTTTTGCGGGAGGAGGCGTCTCCTTTATAAAGTTGGATTCTAACCTAAAAGAAGAGACTTCAAAAAGCTATTCTTTTTCCATCAATTACGATAAGCCGTCGGAGAAATATATTTATGGTTTTACGATTGACGCCTTTCATACAATGCTATTTGACGCTTTTGTCTTAGAGGAAAATGGCCAGGATGAACAGGGAAATATGATCCTTTTGAAGAAAAACGGAGGCGGTTCAACTGTGCAGGGAATTACAGTAGAGGGCCGGATAAACTATAATGATATTATTGAATTAGATGCTGGATTGACCTTTCAAAATAGCAAGTATGATGAACCTGTTCAATGGTCCGCTGAAATTGAAGGTACCACAGACTACTTACGCACACCAAATGACTATGGATATTATACACTTGATTTCACGCCTAATGATCGGATAGGTGTATCACTATCAGGAGTTTATACCGGCAGCATGTTGGTGCCTCATTTTGGTGGAGCACCGGGTGTACCTAATGATGCAGTAATTAATTCAAAAACCTTCCTGGATCAAAATATTAAATTGAGTTACGAATTACCTATGAAATCCATTAACCAAGGTTTGCAATTTTTTGTAGGGATAAAAAATATATTTAATTCCTACCAGGACGACTTTGATGTCGGTAGATACCGGGACTCCAATTTTGTCTATGGCCCGGCCCGGCCAAGAACTGTATTTTTCGGAATCAAATTAGAGTCGTTATAAGTTTCTTAATACAAAAACCACTAGTGATCCCTTAACATTCCCGCAACTTCACTTGGATGGAGCGCGTATTCTGAAGCTATATCTCGTATGGTTTGTCCGGATTTTGCTTCGATATTATTTTCTTTTAAACGCGCTATTATTTCCGCTGAACCGACATTTAAATCATCAGCAATATCTTCTATGGTCATTCTGCCATATCCCCTGCCGGAGTCTCCCTTTCCAGAATCTCCCCTGCCAGATCTTTGTTGTGCCCTTGGAACCAAAATTGAATAAATTTCAGCAGGAGATTTGCCATTGTCGGCGGCTATATCCAGGAGCGTTTGCGATTCATTATTAACCGAAACTCCATTTGCTTCAAGCTTCTTTATGATTTCTTCTTCATCTATTTTTAAATAATCTGTTGAAATCTCATTCAGAGTAAGATCTTCTGTGTGGGGAATTGGCCCTTTTCTTTGTTCTTCTTCCCAACTGTGTGTAATTGTTTCTCCAAGTTCAAAAAAACTGCTAAATGGAGGTAACTCAAAACTGGTTCCAAAAAATGCAATAAGGATCAATACTGTTGCGACTAGAAATTCTCTCTTTTTTCTGAATCCTGATTTTGTTTTCAGCTTAGCATAAGACCAAAGATTTCGCCAGTTAAGCGAAAAAATATGAAAGACTGATATGATAACAAAAAAATAGGAAAATATAATATGCTGTGCCTGCCATTGACTCTTTTCAAAACCAAATAAATTCCAGTGCTGCCAGTTTGCAACTCTGCCCGGAGGGGAAACATACAATATTGTTCCCGAAATAAGTAGCCAAACAATTGTAAAGAAAAGTAAAAATGATACGAAACTCCTGTAGTGAAAACGCTTTTTCATTTTGTAGCGATTAAAAATTTAAAATTCAACTAAACTGTCGATGATAAATCTAAAGGTAAACCGGCTACAAGTGCAAAAAAATTCAACTAATGTACGTAACTACCTGCATTAACGTCAAAAGTACCTCCAGTAGCGTGGTCTGCCAACCCGCTTGCCAGGAAGGCTACAAACTGGGCAATATCTTTCGGCTCGGTCATGCGGTCAAGGGCCAGATCCCTTATGGCATATTCCTCTCCATATTCATCAATAAATTCCTGGGCCATGCTGGTTCGCACAAATCCGGGGGCCACTAAAAATGCCTTTATTCCATCCTTGCCATATGCCCTGGCAATCGAGCGGGTTAAACCAACCAAACCTGCTTTTGACGCAGCATAAGCCATATAATCTTTTGAATCGCCTCTAAATGCAGCTCTCGATGAAATATTTATTATGATTCCTCCACCAACAATTCTAAAATGCTGGATCGCTTTTTTACTTAGTAAACCAATTGCATTTAAATTTATATCCATGGTTTGCAACCAATCATCAATCCAGGCGACATCATCTTTTTCCGGATCAGATTTAATTGCAACACCGGCATTATTGACGATAACATCAATTTTTTTAAAGTCTTTGATTACTTTATTAAAAAAACTACTTATATCCAGACCATCAGAAAAATCACACTGGTATAAATGTGCTTTTGGTCCAAGAGTTTTTTGTACTTTCTCCGCACTGTTTTTGTTTTTGTTATACTGCAATGCTACCCTGGCCCCGCAATCGACAAGTAGTTCTGCAATGGCTTTACCAATTCCCCGGCTGGCCCCTGTTACGATAACATTTTTGTGTTTAAGGTTGATTTGCATTTCAGGATGATCGATGTGTTTATATTAAAACATTAAATTACCAATATAATTTCCCTTTTCACGGGTTTTTATCATGAAAAAATTACTTGTTTATTTAACGATCATAACATGTACTCGTTTAATTTATTCTTACACACCTTCCATTTCTCTACCTTTCTTGTTTACAATAATTTCTTTGAAAGGGAATTGCATAAAAATGTGTTTCCAAACGGTATAAAATCCTCCCGATACAAAATGAGATAAGTCAAAATATGTAGGTTCCTTCTGCGGTAAAAGATATTCATATTGGTGAAAATTGAGTAGCTTTCATGTTCATTCAAAATTGAAACAATAGTACCATGGAAAAACTAGGCATTCTGGTGATACGAGGGTCCGGAGGCACCGGATTTGAACGTCAAAAAAAATTTATAAATAAAGTAAATAAACGACTCGCAAATAATGGT
>DAOVVI010000134.1 GCA_030637245.1 Cyclobacteriaceae bacterium | reverse complement strand
GAAATGCTCCTCAGGCAAGAAAATTTCGTCAATTCATTAATGTGAATATCTGATTTTTATGATATAGATCAGTAATTTCAAAACTGAAATTATCATCCCGGATATTTGATTCTCAAATTGTTGCTTTTAAAACCCTATTCGGTTAGATTTACCGTCTTTCTAAAAAAGAGAATAAGATTATCTAACTATTTTTTTTTAACTGAAAACACTGATAATTATGAAAACATATGACGAGAAACATATTAAAAATGTTGTATTGATTGGAGGGGCAAAAAGCGGCAAGACTACCCTTGCCGAAACAATGCTTTTTGAAGCTGGAATTTTAAAAAGGAGAGGATCTGTTGAAGATAAAAACACAGTATCCGATTATCATGAGATTGAACACGAAAGAGAAAATTCCGTATATGCCACATCTCTTCACACCGAATGGCGTGGGTATAAAATAAATATAATTGATACACCGGGCTTAGATGATTTCATGGGAGAAATCGTGTCCTCGATGAAAGTCGCCGATACTTGTGTAATGTTGATAAATGCACAGAATGGAGTAGAAGTAAGCACCGAGTTAATATGGAACTATGTTGATCAATTTAAAAAACCTGTTATTCTTGCTGTAAATCAAGTTGACCATCCCAAATCAAACTTTGAAACTGCTGTTGATTCAATTAAAAAGCGTTTTGGTTCCCCTGCAATATTAATGCAATATCCTGCTAATCAGGGAGAAGGATTTGATAGCATCATTGATCTGCTAAAAATGACGATGTACAAATTTCCTAAAGACGGTGGAAAACCAGAGAAATTGCCAATTCCTGACGAAGAGCAAGACAAGGCGAATGAACTGCACAATGAATTGGTAGAAAAAGCTGCTGAAAATGATGAAGAACTCATGGAGCTTTATTTTGAGAAAGGAACGCTCGATGAAGATGAAATGAGAAAAGGATTGAAAATCGGAATGATGAATCATGAGGTATTTCCAATTTTCTGTTTATCGGCAAAAAATAATATGGGGAGCGGAAGACTGATGGGATTTATTGATAATGTGGCGCCGGCAGCAATTGAGATGAACCCGGAAATTACATCTGAAGGGGAAGAAATAGCTTGTGATCCAGGTAAGCCAACATCAATTTTTGTATTTAAAACTATCATAGAGCCTTTCCTTGGGAAAATCACTTATTTCAAAGTTACCTCGGGGATTCTGAAAATTGGTCAGGACCTGGTAAATAATCAAAATGATACAACAGAGCGATTCAACCAGTTGTTCATCATGGATGGAAAGAATAAAAACAATGTTGATCAATTGGCCGCAGGAGACATTGGAGCTACCGTAAAACTTAAAAACACACATACAAATCATACGCTTCATGATAAAAGTGTGAGTTTTGCCATTGCGCCAATGGAGTTCCCTGCTCCTAGAATTACTACTGCGATTAAGGCCAAGGATAAGAATGATGAGGAAAAATTAGCAGAGATATTGAGAGAAATCCATGAAGAAGATCCAACTACGCTTTTTCACTATTCCAGAGAATTAAAACAACTAATATTAAATGGACAGGGAGAACTTCACTTTGCTGTTACAGAATGGAAATTGTCTCATTTACATAATATAGAAATCGAATTTATTAAGCCTAGAATTGCGTATCGCGAAACCATCCAAAAATCCGCAGATGCAGATTATCGTCATAAAAAGCAATCTGGTGGCGCCGGACAGTTTGGTGAAGTGTACATAAGAATAGAGCCGTACTATGAAGGAATGGCCGAACCTACCGATTTTAATATAAGAGGTAAAGAAGAAATTGATTTGGAATGGGGAGGAAAGCTAATTTTTTATAATTGTATAGTAGGTGGTGTAATTGATACAAGGTACATACCTTCCATTATGAAAGGAATAATGGAAAAAATGGAAGAAGGGCCAATCACCGGTTCGTATGTCCGCGACATTCGGGTAATGGTCTATGATGGGAAAATGCACGCTGTGGATTCAAACGATATATCGTTTAAGATTGCAGGCACTATGGCTTTTAAAGCAGCCTTTATAAAAGCGGATCCCAAAATTCTTGAGCCGATTAATGACCTTGAAGTAATGGTTCCCGATGATTTAATGGGTGATGTGATGACAGATCTTCAATCAAGAAGATCAATCATTCAGGGCATGGACAGCAAGGGAGTTTATAAGATTATTAAGGCAAAAACTCCACTGGCCGAAATGTATAAATACACCACTTCTCTCAGATCGATTACACAGGGAAGAGCAAGCTTTTCTACCAAATTCGCAGAGTATTCGCCGGTTCCAATGGACATCCAGCAGAAACTGATGAAGGAAATGCAGACGAAAGAAGAAGAATAGATAAATTTTAAAAAATAAATGTTTAAAACCCATCAGTATTTTACGTCTGATGGGTTTTTTGATTTTAGAACAAAATTGTATAAAGTATTTTTATAAATTTGCCAAAAATTGTACTTATGAAATCTTCGATGACACATCTATCCGCACAAGTCCTTATCGCAATCATTATTTTTACTTCTGCCAATTTATTTGCTCAAAACAAAGTTGTGAGAGAAATTTCTCCTTTTGATCAGGTGAAAATTTCAGATGATCTGAAAGTTGTATTTATTAAAGCTGACAAAGAAAGAATTACGATTGTAGCTAATGGTATCGGATATGATAAGATAGTCACTAAGTCTTCAGGCAGGGAATTAAAGATTAAAGTAAAGACTGGAATTTTTAAGGAATCGGATGTAAATATAGAAGTCGAGTATGTAAAACTCAGATCCATTGACGCTTCAAATAAAGCGGATGTCAAGTTTCAGGAAGTACTGACTGGTGATGAATTGAAATTGAAGGCTAATGGAAACGCTGTAATTAATGTGGAAGTGGATGTATCTGCTGTAAAAGCTTCACTTTCTAATGGTGGACGGATAGAAATTTCCGGAAAAGCTGATTTGCAGGAAGTCGATGCAAATTTGGGATCAAAATACAATGCCTTCGAGTTTGAAACTGAAAATGGCTATGTAAAATCCAATACCAATTCTAATGTGGTTGTTTGGGTAAAAAACAGACTTGAAGCTACTGCTGGCTCCAAAGCGATACTGAAATACAAAGGTAAACCTGCCGAGGTTAAATCCAGCACCAGTTTAGGTGGAAAAATTAGTGGAGATCTTTAATTAAGCATGAAGTAACCAACTCAGGTTATCACCATCTTTATATAATTGTGGTGATTTCCCATGAATAAATATTTTGCAAGATCCCTTGCCAACAAAAAATAATTGATCTCCTTCCTGTCTCAATAAGGAACCCTCCGGAATACCAACTACATGTATATTTTTATTGATGGTTATAAATTCCTGGATGCGCATGTCTCTGCTTTCTCCACCGTGGTTTGGTATGGTGGCTTCCGTATAATGCGGATTGATCTGAAAGGGAATCAGGTTAAGACCATTGAATGACGCCGGTTCCACAACAGGCATATCATTTGTAGTCATAATGGTTGGGCAGGTAATATTGGATCCGGCGCTCCAGCCCATGAAAGGCATTCCATTTTCCACGGCTTCCCTGATTGGCTCGATGAGCCTCCTCTTTTGCAATAGACTGGCTAATTGAAATGTATTGCCGCCACCTATGGCAAATGCATCATAATCATTAATAAATCCTTCCTTGATTTCAAGGTGATGAATGCTATCGACCCGGTAGCCAAAAGCAACTAATTGTGCTGATACGGCAGTAAAGTAATCATCATATGATATAGTTATTCCTGCATAAGGGATAAACAATACTTTTTTAACATAGCTCCCTAAAAAGTCTTTGATGTGCGATTTCGGCCAGTTTAAGTATGATTCTCCAGGATTTGTGGAATTACTGAGTAATAAGAGTCTTTTGTTCATAATCAATAAGAATTATTCACCATATAGGGTTAAAACAAGTTTTCTGCCACCTCCATTGTTCCGGTGTTCACATAAATAGACGCCCTGCCAGATTCCTGCATTGATGCTCCCATTAGTTATCGGTATGGTAATGGAACTACCTAAAATTGAAGATTTAATATGCGCCGGCATGTCATCTGCACCTTCGTAGTCATGCTTGTAATACGGCATATTTTCAGGTACCATTTTATTAAAATGGCTCTCAAAATCCACACGCACAGTCGGGTCTGCATTTTCATTCAAAGTAAGACTGGCTGAAGTGTGCTTTATAAAAACATGCAGCAAGCCTGCCTTTATATTTTTTAATTCATTGAATTTATTGACGATTTCGCGACTAATTAAATGAAAGCCCCGTGGGTATGGATTTAGGGTAATTTCTTTTTGAACTATTTTCATGTCAATTCCTATTCAATTCTTTCATATGCTCCAAGATCAGGGAGATCATCTCTTTGAATCCCATCCAAATCAAATTCAACTCCAATCAAAGCTCCTTTGTCTTTGGCGGGAGAGAGTGTATCTAATCGGTAATTATAAAATGCCGGTTCTATAAATTTTGGATTTTCATTTAATATATTTCCCAGGGTATCCAGATCTGAAATAGATGTTTTGAAAATATTGTTGATAAAGGAAAAGGTATTATTTGCCCCTCCTCCCAAATCAAACAATAATTCATCCTCCATATTTCCATCTATTATTGAATTTTGAATTTCTACATGGATATCTTCAACAATAGTAGAATTATCATCCAGGATGATATTGTCAGAGATAAAAAATGATGGCGTTTGCCTAACGAAAGTGAATCCGTAGTTAGCGAATGTACAATGTCTATATATATAATTTCCACCGGCAATATTTCCACAATTCAATTCAATGCAATTATTTACAAGTACATTTTCAGCATATAGATCAGAAGTAAATGAAAGTATGCCGGAATTGCTCATGTTTTCAATAACCGTATTTTTCAGAATGATATCGGGAATGGTATCCTGGTCAGGAGATCCAAGTCGAATGCCGAACTCAGCATTTCTGAGAATTGTAAAATTCATGTAATTTCCATGGCTGCCTTCCAAAAACATGATTCCACCCCACTGTCCTGGTATTTGTTCATAAGCTGGATCACGCCGCTCATTTCTAAATATAATCCGCTCTTCTGGTGTTCCCTCAGCGATTAGTTTTCCTTTTACATAAATGTAAGCTCCCTTTGATCCAAATATTTGTGCGCCTTTCTCAATATTTAATTGACAGAGTGTATCGATCAAAATTGAACTGTAGATTACGTAAGGGCGTTCATTATTCCAGGTCGTGTTGCATGCCAGGATAACATCTCCTAAATAATTGGCATCTTGCCCCCATGAAATCAGCTTTACTTGTTGAGTTATTCCGTTCGTTTCGAAAATAATAGAATCATTTATAAGGTAAGGAGAGTCCTCATCCTGGGGATCAATAAATACCTCAATTAAAATCAGGATTGAATCTTTGCCTAGAATGAGCAGATCCTCAGAATTGTTAGGTTCTGTCCCATTCACTAAAATTTTGTAAGATGATGAATTTCCACCTCCAAGTTTAATGCTGCTTATTTTTAATGCATTTTGACTGGGATTAAATACTTTCAGTCTTTTTGTGGCACTTCCAACACCGGTAAAAACAGTATCAAAAAGGATAGTATCAGTGGAAAACTCTAATCCGTTGGTGAAATCAAAATCGATGGTTTCCTCCTCCGGTTTACAATTAAATATGGATAATCCTACAATACATAGAATAAAACAATAAACCGGATTAAACAACGTCTTTTTTGAGATCATCAACCAGCCTGGCCTGCTTTAAGTTTCTCAGCATTTTCAGCAAT
>DAOVVI010000359.1 GCA_030637245.1 Cyclobacteriaceae bacterium | reverse complement strand
TATGGAGAAGTGAGAGGGGCTGAATCTCAGAAAGATTTTGTTCATAAAATGAAAGTTTGCCTAAAAGAAATACGAGAGTCTTATAATTGTTTGCGAATATTGAGAAAAGCCAAGCTTTTCAAATCGAAAGAAACTATAAATTCACTTATTGGTGAATGCAATGAGTTGATTTCAATTTTTGTAAAAAGTATTCACACTGCTTCAAATTCTAAAAGCAATTCTTAATTCATTTGTTCTATCATTCAATTGTTCGTTATTCATATTTCGTACTAAATAAAATTGAATAAAATTTAAAAAGTTATAACAATGAGAAGTATTTGGGTTATCACCAAAAGAGAGTTGACCTCTTTTTTTGATTCACTCATCGCCTATGTGATGATCATCATCTTCCTGGGATTGAGTGGTTTTTTTACCTGGTTGTTTGGCAGCAATGTATTTTTAACCGGCCAGGCTGATTTGCAGGTATTTTTTGGTATCAGCTATTGGACGCTTTTCCTTTTTATCCCGGCGATCACCATGAGAGCGCTGGCGGAGGAAAACCGGTCCGGCACCATAGAATTATTGAGCACAAAAGCTGTTTCTGACTGGCAAATAGTTGTTGGAAAATTCCTGGCAAGCTTGCTTTTGCTGGTTATTGCGCTTGCTTGTACTATTCCTTATTACATCACAGTTTCAAGACTTGGTGATGTTGACCACGGAGCAATCATTGGTGGTTATTTCGGATTGTTGCTTTTGAGCGCTATGTACATCAGTGTTGGAATTTTTTCAAGCAGCTTAACCAACAACCAGATTGTCGCGTTTTTAATCGCCTTGTGTATTGGCATATTTTTCCATATCCTTTTCCAACTCATGGCATCAGGATCAACAGGAATGATTGGCTCAATATTAGATTATTTAAGTGCACGGTCTCATTTTGAATCATTGAGCAGAGGAGTAATTGATACGCGTGATTTAATCTATTTTGGAAGCTTTATACTTGGCGGTTTGGTGTTATCTCAAACCATGCTATCGAAGCGAAACTGGCATAATTAAAAGCACAAAAGGACATTGAAAAAATGAAACCGGCATGGTCGGAGCAAATTAAGGATACACAAATGCATAATTAGGTGTTCCGGCATATTGACAGGTTTCGCAAAATATAAACACATGAAAAGAAGTAAAGTAATATCCCGGGTTTTAATTTTTATAGGTATCCTGGTTGTTTTGAACCTGATCTCCGAAAAACTGTTTCTGAGACTGGATTTCACAGCTGACCAGAGATATACCTTGAGTGGTGCTACTAAAAACATCCTGGAAGACCTCGATGATGTGGTGACAGTCACTGCCTATTTCACTAAAGATCTTCCTCCTCAATTACAAAAATCCAGGAAAGATTTTGAAAACCTGCTAATAGAATATGAAAACAGGTCTGGAGGAAATGTGATTTATGAATTCATTAATCCGAATGAAAGTGAGGCTGAAGAACAAAAAGCCCAGCAAAAGGGCATTAGTCCGGTCATGGTGAATATAACCGAAAAAGACCAGGTCAAGCAAATGAGGGCGTATTTGGGCGCCGTGTTGCAAATGGGGGACAAAACTGAGATTATTCCAATGATCCAGCCCGGAGCCGGGATGGAATATTCATTGACAACATCCATCAAGAAAATATCAGTATTGGACAAACCAAAAGTAGCCTTTCTACAGGGACATGGCGAGCCATCTCCAAATGCGTCCGTTCAGGTTTTACAGCAATTGTCTGTATTGTACGACATAGAACCGTTAACTATCACAGATACCACAGATATACCGGCTTTTTATAAAACCATTGCAATCATTAATCCAACTGATACTTTCCCTCAAAGCGAGTTTGAAAAACTGGATAAATATTTGAACACCGGCGGAAGCATCTATCTGGCCTACAGTAACCTGCAAACAGACCTTCAATCGCAATATCTGAATACACTCCCTGATATCGGCGTCATGGGTTGGCTGGCTGATAAAGGCATTACTATGAACAATCAATATGTAATTGATGCGAACTGTGGTGCAGTAACTGTCAGGGAACAAAATGGCCCATTTATCATGAACCGCCAGATTGAATTCCCGTATTTTCCGATTTTATCAAAGTTTTCCGAACATCCTGCTGCCAGTGGCCTGGAAAGTGTGATCATGCCATTTGTGAGCTCGATCTCGTATTTACCAAAGGATTCTGCTGTCAGTATAGAACCATTGGCTTTTTCTTCAGAAAATTCGGGAGTAGTAAATGCACCTGTTTATATTGATATCCAAAAGGAATGGTCAGAAAGTGACTTTAATGCACCCAGCCAGGTTATCGCTATCTCTGCAGAAGGGCCACTGTCCGGGACAGCTAACTCAAAAATGGTTGTAATTGCCAATGGAACCTTCGCGGTAAATGGAGAGGGGCAACAACAACAGCAAGTGAATCCTGACAATGTAAACTTAGCATCCAATGCAATTGACTGGTTATCTGATGATACAGGATTGATTGAATTGAGAACCAAGGGAATCACCTCCAGGCCATTAAAACAAATTGAAGATACAGAAAGGAATTTGTACAAATATGGCAACGTAGCGCTCCCTATTCTTTTAATGATAGGTATTGCGCTTTTCAGGCGCCAGCGATACGCAAGAAAGCGTCAGGCATGGATCCAGGGTGATTATTAATGAGAGAATGCGATAATGATTGAATGTGAGAATGATGGAATGATGGAATGCTTGCCAGCCGAAGCTTCGGCTTAGGTTGGAGAGAATGCTTGCTAACCGAAGTTTTGGTGGAGGATGGATAAATTTAATCCTTGTATAAAATGAAAAAAGGAAAGCATTAATCATTCAAGATCAGTAAGTGGTATTTACGCATTTAATCATTCTATCATTTACGCATTTACTTATTCACCAAAATAATAGTAGTACCTTTTTTATTATAAACATTAAATGTGAAAGAAGATGTTAAAGAATATATCAAGTATAAAATTAATTGGCATTCTGGCTGTTCTTGTGCTCGTTTATCTCGGGTTTGAGTTTTTTGGAGGAAAATCAAGGAGTAAGTCCTTTAAGACAGAACTTGTGGAGATTGATACTGCTAAAGTCTCTAAATTGGTCATCGAGGCTAAAGGAGAAAGCCTGGAATTACTCAAAGAAAACAATGCCTGGAAAGTATCGATAGGAGGGGGGAAATATGCAGTAGCTCAAAATAGCGATGTGAAAAGTACTTTAAATTCACTATTAACTATAAAGCCATCAAGGATTGCAGCTAAAAATCCCGAAAAGTGGAAAGATTACCAGGTTGATTCTGCAGGGACCAGGATTCAGGCATTTGAAGGAACTAAAAACACCCTCGATTTAGTAATAGGTCAATTTGGCTTTGATCAGCAGTCCATGCAACAGCAACAGCAACAACAGATGATGGGTGGTCGTGGAGGAATGCCACAGTTCTATACCTATGTTCGACTGGAAACTGAAGACGAAGTTTATGTTGCAGACAATTTCATGGGAATGTCTATTAATACTGACGCAAGCGGTTATAGAAACAAACAATTACTTTCGT
>DAOVVI010000285.1 GCA_030637245.1 Cyclobacteriaceae bacterium | reverse complement strand
TGACAGTATGCATAACTTACTTGATTTTTAAAATATAGGCACAATCCTAATGCCAAATCGTAAATACCTAAAAAACAGATGGTTGTGCCTGGCGTAATTATTTATAGGTGTCCATTTTGACACACAGTTGGTCTATACCGGACAATTGCTGGTACATAATAAAGGCCTTAAATTCATGCGAATTCCTGACTCAGTCTTTCAATTTAATATTAGACACGCTTTGCAAAAGCGCAAGCGAAATTGCGAATATGTGGCAAATAAAACTTTACTCAGAGTACAAAAAAATTGGATGTTTAATTTTTACCAATCTTTCTTTTAAGATCTGACTTTGGTTTTGTGCCAGGGATGGAGCGGCATGTTTGAGCCCGTTTTGGGTTTGTGCGGAGCAGGCGAGTAGCGACAGCCCGCCCGCCCGCTTGCCGGCGAGGCATGGGTACCCAAATTTGAAAATCATATGCCTGGCCGCTAACCTACATTTTCACTTGAGGCCTACTTTAAAAAAAAGCCTGTAATCCATGGACTACAGGCTTAATAAATTTTGTTTTCTTTGATCTAACAATACTCATCAAATACACCAGAAAGGTGCTCACTTATAACTTCTGCCGGTCTTCCTTCAATATGATGTCTTTCCACAAAATGCACCAATTCTCCATCTTTGAACAATGCAATTGACGGTGAAGAAGGAGGGAAGGGAAGAGTATATTCTCTTACTTTAGCAGTAGCTTCCTGATCTACTCCGGCAAATACGGTTGCCAGGTTAGTTGGTTTTTTTTGTGAATTTTGAAGGGCCATTGCTACTCCGGGTCTGGCTGTTCCAGCCGCACAACCGCAAACGGAATTAATTACCAGTAGGGTAGTTCCTTCTTTTTCTTTTAAATGATTTTCTACAGCTTCGGCGCTTTTTAATTCATCAAAGCCGACATTGGTTAATTCTGCCCGCATAGGGCTTACTAGTTCTTCTGGATACATAACGATACAACAATTATTATTTAACTATATAAAACCTAATTCAAGTTTTGCAGCTTCTGACATCATGTCCGGACTATAAGGTGGATCAAAAGTAATTTCAACCTGCACGTCATTTACATCTCTAAGCTGCTTTATTTTAGTCTCTACTTCACTCGGTATGGTTTCTGCCGCTGGACACGCAGGTGAAGTCAATGTCATTTTCACATATACATTATTAATAGGAAATATGGAAATCTCATAAATAAGTCCCAAATCATAAATGTCAACAGGGATTTCAGGATCATAAACTGTTTTTATGGCATCCAATACCCTATCCTTTAATGCTTCTTCTACTTGCCCTGTTTCCATAAATTTAACTCAGTTTACTTTTGTACGCCAAAGCATACAGCTTCATCTGTTTGATCATGGCCACGAGGCCGTTCGATCTTTGAGAACCGATTATCTGACCCATACCTATTTTCTCAATAAAATATAGATCTGTATTTAATACATCGTCAACATTTTGACCGGATAACACTCTAATTAACAAACTTATTAATCCTTTTGTTATGTCTGTATTACTATCCGCATTAAACAAGATCCTATTGCCATCCAGATCGGCAGTCAGCCAAACTTTTGATTGGCATCCTTTAATAATATTTTCTTCAATTTTATATTTTTCATCAAGTTCAGGTAATTTTTGCCCCAATTCCATGATGTAAAATATTGTACTCTCACGATCATCTCCTAAAAATGAAAACTCATCGATAATTTCGTTTTGAATGTCAGTCATGGAAGTTGAAGCGTTTTCTTTTATCTCCATTTTTCAACGATTTGTTTTAAACTATCTGCAAAAATAGACACTTCTTCCAAAGTATTATAAATCGAAAACGAAACTCTGACAGTTCCATCAATTCCAAATCTGTTCATTAATGGTTGAGTACAGTGATGACCGGTGCGTACGGCAATCCCTTTAGCGTCCAGCATCATGCCTATATCGAAATGGTGTAAACCTTCAATAATAAAAGAAATTACGGCGATTTTCTGATCAGCTTCACCAATGATGGTCAAGCCCGGGATTTCTTTTAATCTTTCCGTTGCTTCATTCAGGAGGGTTTGTTCATAACTCAAAACATCTTCTTTATTCCCAAGACCAATCACAAATTTCAGCGCCTCATTAAAAGCGATAACATCAGCTATATTTGGTGTGCCTGCTTCAAATTTATAGGGGATGTCATTGAAGGTGGTTTTTTCAAAAGTTACTTCTTTGATCATCTCTCCGCCACTTTGGAATGGATTCATGGATTCCAGTAGCTTTCTTTTGCCATAAAGAACCCCCACTCCAGTTGGGCCATAAAGTTTATGAGCTGAAAATGCATAGAAATCGCAATCTAATTCCTGTACATCAATATCTACATGGGCTGTTGCCTGGGCTCCATCCAACAAAACAATTGCACCTGAATCATGGGCAATTTGCACAATTTCTCTAACGGGATTTATTGTGCCTAAAGAGTTTGAAATATGATTAACGGCAACTATTTTAGTTTTATCAGTGATTATTTTTTTAAATGCTTCCAAGTCAATATCACCTTTTGCATCAATCGGAATAACCTTCAATAAAGCGCTCTTTTCCTGACAAATCAGTTGCCAGGGGACAATATTTGAATGATGCTCTAATCCGGAAATGATCACCTCATCTCCAGGGTGCAAGAATTTTCTTCCGTAGGCATTGGCAACCAAATTAATACTTTCTGTGGTCCCGGAAGTAAATATCACTTCCTCAGCTTCGCTTGCATTTATAAACTGTTGAACCGTTTTCCTGGTGTCTTCGTAGGCCGCAGTTGCTCTTTCAGCTAGTGTGTGCAACCCTCTGTGGATATTGGCATTATATTGTCTATAATAATCAGATAATGCATTTATTACGACTTCTGGTTTTTGCGTGGTAGCTGCATTATCAAAATAAATCAATTTTTTCCCATTGACTTTTTGATCGAGCACAGGAAACTTGCTACGTATTGTTGATACGTTGATTTTAGATTCAATATTTTCAACTATCTGCGTCATGAATTCCAATCTAGCCTGTTATACATTTCATCATTGACGTAATCATGAAGAAAATCAATTCCTATTTTATCCAACACATCATTAACAAAAGCATGCAACAGCATGGCTCTTGCGCTTGATTTACTAATGCCCCTGGATCTTAAATAGAATAGCTGTTCTTCATCCAGCTGACCTGTGGTGCATCCGTGAGAGCAACTCACATCATCGGCCCAAATTTCCAATTGAGGTTTTGTATTTATGGATGCAGTATCAGTAAGTAATATATTCTTGTTTGACTGGAATGCATTCGTTTTTTGTGCGTCCTGTCTAACAAATATTTTTCCATTGAAAACGCCTTTCGAATGATCATCAAGTATGCCTTTATAAACCTCATTGCTATAACAATGAGCAACTTTATGATCTACGGAAGTATGATTGTCAACGTGACCATCTTTATGGACAACGTATAAACCAAACATATGAGCCTCACAATTTTCTCCTTCCAGAAGATAATTTAAGTTGTTCCGGATGATCTTTCCTTCAAGAGTAAGTGTGAAAGAATTAACCACGTTGTCACCGGCCTGGGAAATGAAGGTATTATCAATGTGATAAGAACTATTACTTTGATTTTGAAGCTTGAAATAGTTGAAATTTGCATTGGCTCCAACTACAATTTCCGACACATGATTGGTGAATTGTTCCTCAGTATTTGTTGAGGTATAGGATTCTATAATATTTGCCTGGGCGCCGGGCTCAACAATAACTAAATTCCTGGATTGGAATACCTTTGCTCCAGCATTTTGAGAACTGTAATGTAGAATAATCGGCTTTTCAATTTTGGTGTTTTTATGGATTTTAATAAAGACCCCCTCGTATGAAAATGCCGTATTCAAGGCCGTAAATGGATCTTTTTTCACATCTGCATATTTCCCAAAATGAGTATCGACATCGCCGGGGAATTTTTCAGATGCTTCTTGTAATGTTAGAATATCCAAACCAGAAAATGTTAAATTTTTCAGTTTTGCTTTGTTGACAACACCATTGTTAATGAAAATATGAATGGCGTTTGCATCATGAAAAAGCGGCTTCTCCTCATGATTCTGGCTCTCGGCAAGTTGAGCCAGATTAGAAAAATCAAAAGTCTTTTCCAGGGCTCGTCCTATGTG
>DAOVVI010000521.1 GCA_030637245.1 Cyclobacteriaceae bacterium | reverse complement strand
CCTTTTAATCGGGTAATGATGGATGGAATTGCGATTAAATTTGATGATTTTAAAGAAGGGATAAAAATCTTTAACATTCAAGGAATTCAGTCAGCCGGCTCTCCGCAAATGACCCTGGAGTCAAAAGGTGAATGCCTGGAAGCCATGACCGGAGCTGTTGCGCCAATTGGATCCGATACCGTGATTCCGTACGAAGATGTTGAAATAGATCCCACCAATCAGACTGCAACGGTTCAATTAGAGAAAATAAAGAAAGGTCAAAATATCCATCAAAAGGGGTTGGACAAGAAAAAGGGAGACTTGCTTATTTCTCAAGGAACATTGATTGGAGCTCCTGAGGTAGCAGTTGCTGCCTCCGCTGGATTATTGGAATTGTGGGTCACCAAAAATCCAACGGTTGCGATTATTTCTACAGGAAATGAATTGGTTGAAATTCATGAAAATCCTTTACCTCATCAAATACGACGATCTAATGTGTATGCTATTGCTGCGGAATTAAACCAATTTGGCATCAAATCAGACCTATATCATTTAAGTGATGAAAAGGATAAATTGAATAAGGAACTTGAAAAAGTGCTTAATACTCATGATCTGATCATTTTGAGTGGTGGAGTGTCGAAAGGAAGATTTGATTTTATTCCAGAAGTATTGGAAGAATTGGGTGTGAAAAAAATGTTTCACCGGATAAGTCAAAAGCCCGGCAAACCTTTCTGGTTTGGAGTGAAGGAAGGTAAGAAAGTGGTCTTTGCTTTCCCGGGAAATCCTGTATCCACCTTTCTTTGTTATCATAAATATTTGGTTCCGTGGTTGAAAAAATCTTTTGGATTGATCCAATTACCTCCAAGAAACGCAATATTGGGACAAGATTTTTCAATTAAAACCAGTCTTACTTATTTTTTGCAGGTAAAGACTGATATTGATGAAAATGGTCATCTGTTGGCATATCCAAAGGTGGGTAGAGGATCTGGCGATCATGCAAATCTATTGTCCAGTGATGCGTTTTTGGAATTGCCAGGGAACACGTTTGATTTTAAAAAGGGTGAGATTTTTAATTTAATTCCATTCAGAAACATCTGATTTATGTTCATCTTTTTCTATTTTCAAATAGGATTTTCTTAATGGTAAATTTTTGTATATGAATATACGTGCAAAGTTTTTGGGAGCTGCCGGTTCTGTGACGGGATCGAGGCATTATCTGGAAATAGATGATTTTAAAGTTTTAATAGATTGTGGTTTGTTCCAGGGATTAAAGGAGTTGAGGCTATTGAACTGGGAACCATTTCCGATAGATCCTTCAGAAATCGATGCAATCATAATTACTCATGCTCATATTGATCATACCGGCTATTTGCCGAAATTGGTAAAAGAAGGTTTTGAGGGGCCAATATATTGCACCGAAGCAACTATGGGATTAATGAAAATATTGCTTTTGGATTCTGCCAAACTACAGGAAGAAGAAGTCAGGTGGGCAAGGAAAAAAGGATATTCAAAACATGAAGATCCCAGAGCATTATATGATGCAGATGATGCAGAAAAAGTATTTCCACTAATAAGAATCACCGCTTATGATGGCGAATTGAATATTCATCAAAAAGTAGCAGTTAAGTTTCGGAATGCTGGCCATATTTTAGGAGCCTCTACAGTTGAGATAACCATTCAAGGCGACGAGCAAACTAAGAAAATTGTATTCAGTGGGGATTTGGGCAGGAATGAAGATCCAATGCATTATCCACCAGAACCGGTCTTTGAAGCTGATATTCTTTTTGTAGAATCTACTTATGGCGACAGAGATAATCCAATCAATCATCCCATGGATGAGTTTGCTGAAATCATTAATAGAGCGTTGGAACGTCAGGGGTGTTTATTGATACCTGCATTTTCAGTGGGCCGAACACAGTTACTCATGTATTACATGAAAACTCTAATAGAAAAAGGAGCTATTCCGGATATACCGGTGTACGTGGACAGTCCGATGGCCATAAGTGTCACACAGTTGCATAAGCAGTTTTTCGATTATCACAAATTAGATGACTTTGACCTTACTAATCATCATTCGGTTTTTGATTTTAAAAATATAAACTACAAACGAAGTCAGGAGGAATCCATTCAGCTCAATTTTATAAAAAAAGATGCGATTATCATTTCAGCCAGTGGAATGTGTACCGGAGGCAGAATTATTCACCATTTATACAACAGGCTTCAGAATGAAAATGATACCGTTCTTTTTGTGGGGTATCAGGCAGAAGGAACTCGTGGAAGGAAAATATTGGATGGAGAAGATAAAGTAAAAATGTTTGGTTATGAAATCCCTGTGGTATGCCATATTGAAAAAATAGATGGTCTTTCGGTACAT
>DAOVVI010000292.1 GCA_030637245.1 Cyclobacteriaceae bacterium | reverse complement strand
TTCATACTTTTTATCTGAATAATCATTTAGTATATCAATCTCATTTCCGTCACCGAACCAGTCAATTATCTTTTTATAAGGATTATTTTCCTTCTGTTTTCTCACCATGTCAGGGTTAGGAAAATATGCGACAAACTGGGCTCGTATAGCTTTACCTAATAAATCTTTTGCGACGATTCCAGGCCCTTCCTGTTCACCTTCATAAACCAACTCTACTTTTCCAGTGATTGCCGGAATAACTCCAATGAAATCTGAAATCCGAATATTTGTCGTTTTTTCATGGTTAATTAAAGCTCTACGTTCAGCAGCGCTTTTCAAATTTTCAAAAGCCGAGATGGTCAAGCGGGCAGAAACACCACTTCTTTCATCAATAAATTCACTGCTCCTGGCTTGTATGGCTATTTCTTCAATCAGGTCGCGAACGTGTTCATTGATTTGAACAACGGCATCCTGTTCTACTTTTTTCCTGGCTTCCTGTTCAGTGATCTTTTTACCAATTTCTATGGATCTTGGGTAATGAGTAATAATCTGACTGTCAATCCTGTCTTTTAGCGGAGTGACAATGCTTCCTCGATTTGTATAGTCTTCAGGATTTGCTGTAAATACAAATTGAATGTCCAGGGGGAGTCTCAGTTTAAAACCCCTGATTTGAATGTCTCCTTCCTGGAGAATATTAAATAGGGCCACCTGGATTCTGGCTTGAAGATCGGGAAGTTCATTAATCACAAAAATGCCCCTGTGTGATCTGGGGATTAATCCATAATGAATCACTCGTTCATCAGCATAATTTAGTTTCAATGAAGCGGCTTTAATTGGATCGACGTCTCCAATAAGGTCTGCAACAGAAACGTCTGGCGTGGCTAATTTTTCAGAATACCTTTCAGTCCTGTGCATCCAGCGTATTGGTGTTTGATCTCCTTGTTCCAGTACCAATTCTTTTCCATATTTTGAGAGTGGATTTAAAGGATCATCGTTCAATTCAGAACCATTGATTACGGGTATGTATTCATCTAAAAGATTTACCATTAACCTGGCAATTTTGGTTTTTGCCTGACCTCTTAAACCTAAAAAGTTGATGTTGTGCATTGAAAGAATGGCTCTTTCCAGGTCTGGGATCACCGTTTCCTCATAACCCCAAATCCCGACAAATGGATTTTCATTGTCTCTAAGTTTCACCATCAGGTTGTCACGGAGCTCTTTCTTTATGGATTTTGGTTTATATCCAGCTCCTTTCAATTCACCCAGAGTTTTTGTTTTTTGAACCGTTTCTTGTGGAGGATCCTTAAAATTCATTATCGGATTGTTTATTAATTAAAATATTTTTTCCTATTTCGGCGATAATCTTCAAATACCAGGTTTCCCAATCCCTGGAGATTGCTATAATACGCATTACCATTATTTACCTTTGTAAAATCTTTTACAAATTCTCTTAAATACGGATCAGAAGCAATCATAAATGTGGTGACCGGGATGTTTATTTTTCTGCATTGGGCAGCAAGATTTAAGGTTTTTTTTAGGATTTTACTATCCAATCCGAAGCTGTTTTTATAATATTTAATTCCCTGTTTCATACACGTCGGTTTTCCATCTGTGATCATAAATATCTGTTTATTCGGATTCTTTCTTCTTCTCAAAAGATCGATTGCAAGCTCAAGACCGGCGATAGTATTTGTATGATATGGCCCAACTTCAAGGTATGGCAAATCTTTAATTTCTATTTGCCACGCATCATTTCCAAAAACGATTATATCCAGTGTATCTTTTTTATAGTTTTTAGTAATTAATTCTGCTAATGCCATAGCAACCTTTTTAGCAGGAGTAATTCTGTCTTCACCATATAATATCATGGAATGAGAAATATCAATCATTAATACTGTTGATGTCTGCGCTTTATGTTCTTTTTCAACAATTTCCAGGTCATTTTCTGTAAGGTGGAAATCGTCAAGCCCATGGTTTATCTGTGCATTTTTTATGGATTCAGTCATTGAGATTTGATCGAGGTTGTCACCAAACCGAAAATCCCTTTTATCAGCGCTTTTTTCATCGCCATTACCTTGATGAGTAGTGGAGTGGTTGCCTTTTTTAGATTTTTTTAGCTTACCAAATATTTCCTCCAACGCACTTTTTCTTATTTCCTGTTCACTTTTTGCTGTGATTGATAATGTACCTTTTTGGAGATCTTCTTCAATGTACCCTTTATCTTTGAGGTCTTCAATGAAGTCGCCAATGCCATATTTATTGTCTGTCAGACCATATTGCTTGTCAAGATTTGTAAGCCAACTCAATGCTTCCGAAACATCTCCGGAAGTCATCAGGATAAGTTGCTTGAATATATCATGCAAATTATCAAATCCACTTTTATTGGCTTTTTTAGGAGGAATATATTTTAAAAATCTAAATCCTGACATTCAATAATTGGCTTTTGAGGTTAATAATATTGACTGATTCAATGCCTATTTGAATTGTTACCTAAACAATAAAACCAATAATATGGGGTTAAATGTTTTAGTAATAAAATATTTTTTTGTTACTGATGTAATTTTTCTTTTGGTAATAGCAAGTATATTCGGTTACATGAATTTAATTTTACACATAAATAATTGCATTTAAAACAGATGAGTTATGAGAAATTTAGTAGTAGTTATTGCAATTGTTTTTACTTGTTTGGCATCATGTACTCAGAGAACTTGCCCTACATATACGAAGGGATTAAAGGAAGTTCCGCAAGAACAACCGGTAAAAACTCTGGTAAAAGCTAAGGAAGACAAAAGAGTTTAAGAAAATTATATCAATGTTAGTTACATTGATTAAAGATATCTAAAACAGTGTATTTATAGATTTGTTGTTATGTCAGATTTAAGTCTTGTTAAAAGACTTAAATCTTTTTAGGACATTAAAAAAGGGAACGAAAATATTCGACTCCCTTTTTTATTTTTTTAATTTGATATTATCTGGCGCTGAGTAGTCACAGAAATTTTATTGAATTGTTTATTTTTCAGATTTCTCAACCTTTAGTAACCGCTCACTCAATGCATCAAATTGATTTTCCAGGTGCATAATACGTTCAGAGATCAGGGTGGGGGCATCGATTTTTTGTGAGAAATATCCGATCACTTCCCATGCTTCAATCACCTCTCCTTTTTTGATTTCTATTAGATTAAAATTCGAATTATCAGGAACAAGCTCAAGCTGATCTTTTTTAGATTTTACCCTTCTTATGATAACTTTTTCTTTGGTAATAATCACATAGAGATTATTGCTGATGAATTTTTGTGGAATATTCATTTTTTGTCCAAACACCAAATCCCCAAGATTCATCCCATGAAAATTATCATGCATATCATCCGTAGTCAATTCAAAAATCCGGATGTTTTTATTATGATATTTTGGAATCAACACCTTTGGTAATGAAGATATAAAATCGTGGTTATTTATGTGTACGATGTATTCAATCTGCTTATCTCCCGGTACTAAAACCGATTTAATAAAATTAGTGTCAACATCAGTCTTCTTCTCACTAGTTCTGCTATTCACCTCCTTTTCAAGGTGTACATTGAAATTGTAGAGGTCATTTATTGTTAATTCCTTTGTTAATAAAGAATCAACAGATATGCCAAAATAGTTAGCTATTTGGATAATCGTATCAACTTTTGGTTCGGCTCTCGTTTCTTCATAAGCTCCAATGCTAGGGCGCGCAAGGTTAAAAATTTCAGCAAAAGCTGCCTGACTCAACTTTTTGACCGTCCTAATTTTTTTTATGTTTTTTCCTATGCTTGACATAATTTTTCCTAAAATGCTAACCTTTTGAGCAATTCTATCGTTATTAGAAATAAAATTACAAAATAATTCAAGTTTAAAAAATGTTTCACTCGTATAATTAATAATAATTTCAATATATGATTCAATAATTAATTCTTAATTTTAACAACTTATAAAATGAATAAATACATTAAAAATTCTAAACATTATGAACGGCCATTTTGAAAAAATACAAGGATATCTCCTTGACCTTGATTTCAGCATTTTAAATGAAAATGAAGAAGATGGAGTTTTTTGGGTTGAAAAGGAAGATGCAGGCATACATAACCTTATCATTGGTT
>DAOVVI010000542.1 GCA_030637245.1 Cyclobacteriaceae bacterium | reverse complement strand
GTCTTTTTCATCAATGGGTGGCAGAATAAATGTCAGCGGATCAATCAATAGTAAAAAAGAAAATCGGATAGAAACTATATCGGAAACCAATCTTTACAACATTAATATTGATAGCATTTTTTATGTGTTCAAGAACTTCAATCAGGATTGGCTGATGGATAAAAATCTGAAAGGACAACTGGATGCGGATATAAATCTATATATGAATTTCAATAAATATCTGGTCCTTAACAGTAAATCGCTCGTGGCTAATATTCAAACTTCAATTGCAAATGGACAATTAAATGAGTTTGAACCCATGATGAAACTATCCAAATTTGTGGAAGAAGAAAGCCTTGCCCAAATGCGTTTTTCCCATATGACTAATGAAATTAAAATTGAAAACCGTATAATTTATTTGCCTGAGATGGAAATTCGATCAAACGTTTCAAATATTCTGGTCAGAGGCACACACACTTTCGATAAAGATATTGACTTTCACTTGAGATTACCACTAAAAAGTTTTATACGAATTTCAAAGAAGAGAGATTACAATCAAAACGCCAGGCAAGGTATGAGTCTGTTGTTAAAAATTACTGGAAATACATCAGATTATACTATATCTTATGACACCAAAGCCTTGAAAGATAACTTCAAAAAAGATTTTCTTGATGAAGGCAAGGAATGGAAAAACCTTAAAAAGAAAGATTCCTTAATAGAGGATGAAGTTCCGGAATTGGAAGAAGAATATTTTGACTTTGAAGAATCTGAAAATGATTCTACGAATTAATAAAAAGATAAATCAGTAATATTTGCCGTCACGAAGATAGTTTTTCACATAATCCTCCACTCCTTCTTCAAGCGAGTGAAATTCATGGTCAAATCCTATGGACCTGAGTTTGTCCATCTTAGCTTCTGTAAAATACTGATACTTATCCCGAATGTCTTTGGGTGTATCAATAAATGATATATTTTCATGCCCGCCTGCCGGCGAGGCAGGGATTTTTAATGCTTTGAATACTGCTTTGGTAAGATCTATGAAAGACCTGGCTTGCCCTGATCCAAGATTATAGATACCTGAATCTTTTCGGTGATGCATTAAAAACAGGCATCCTTCAACCAAATCTTTAACATATATAAAATCCCGTAGCTGTTCACCATCTTTAAAATCAGGATTATGAGACCGAAAAAGTTTCATCCCTCCGGTTTTCTGAATTTGATTGAAGGAATGCATTACAACCGATGCCATTCGGGCCTTGTGATATTCATTCGGCCCATAAACATTAAAAAACTTCAACCCTGCCCAAAAAAAAGGCTTCTCTTTCTGACTCAATGCCCACTTATCAAATTCATTCTTCGATTCTCCATAGGGATTGAGTGGTTTTAGATCAGCTATCAATTCTTCATTGTCGTCATAGCCCAACTCACCGAGACCATAGGTAGCTGCAGAAGAAGCATAAATAAGTGGAATTTGGTAAATAACACACTTATTCCATACCTCTTTTGTGAAATCTGTATTTAGATGCTTCAACAATTTCTTGTCAAATTCTGCTGTGTCTGTAATGGCCCCAATGTGAAAAATAAATTCTATTTCTTCAAAATTGTCATCAAACCAGGATAAAAACGTATCCCTTTCAATCTTATGTAAAATCCTTTTCCCAACCAAATTTTTATTCTTGTCAGGATCGTCAAATTTATCAACGGCTACTATTGCATTAAAATTTTCCTTATTCAATCTGCTAATCAAGCAACTTCCTATAAAACCGGCTGCTCCTGTCACTATAATCATATGTGAATTTTTTTTGCAATTTAATTAAATAGGTTAAAGAACCATGGCATTAAGATTTATTGGTAGGTGAGGTTTCAATCTTATTCACGAAAAGAGAAGTAATTTCTTATTATTTTTGCGCAAATATATAAAGGAATTGTGATGATATATATAAGCAGGGACGCCCATTTTTGTGCTGCTCATAAATTATATAATGAAAAATGGAGCAGGGAAAAAAATGAAGAAGTATTTGGCGCATGTGCCAATGAAAACTGGCATGGGCATAATTTCGATATGACAGTTACAGTGAAGGGATCTGTTGATCCTGAGACTGGATTTGTGATAAATTTTAAGGATTTGAATAAAATTATAAAAAAGGAAATCCTTGAAAAAGTTGATCATAAAAACCTCAACCTTGATGTTGATTTCATGAGGGGAAAATTAACAAGCTGTGAAAACATGATCGTGGAATT
>DAOVVI010000150.1 GCA_030637245.1 Cyclobacteriaceae bacterium | reverse complement strand
TGGCGTGGAATTGGATAGCCCGAATAAATTGAATAAAAAGGAGATCCTGGAAGCCAGGGATAAGACGGGCCTTGAAATTCCCAGAACAGTGAATTCTTTTCATTGGAAATCACCACTTTCTGATCTGGATCCAAAGGTTAGGGAAAAGTGTACTGAGTCCATGAAAACTGCCTTGAGAGATACCAAGGAGTATGGCGGGACTACAGTTTTACTTGTACCTGGAGTAGTAAATGAGAAAGTGTCATATGATGATGCGTACAGAAGATCGCAGGAAGAAATTAAAAAACTTTTACCGGTTGCCGAAGAAACAGGAGTTAAAATAGCCATTGAGAACGTTTGGAACAATTTCCTTATCAGTCCGATGGAGGCGGCAAGGTATATTGATGAGTTTGACAGCGATATGGTGGGGTGGTACTTTGACGTCGGGAATATCATTAGATATGGTTGGCCTGAACAGTGGATTAGTATTTTAGGGAAACGTATTTTGAAACTCGACATCAAAGAGTATAGCCGTAAGAAACAGCAGGAGGAAGGTATCTGGGCTGGATTTGATGTTAAGCTTACAGATGGCGATTGCAACTGGCCTGTTGTGATGGATGCATTAGAGGAGATCAACTATAGCGGAGGCTGGGGTTCTGCGGAAGTTCCGGGAGGGGATAGAAAAAGGCTTCAGGAGATATCTGAGAGGATGGATAAGATTTTTAATAGTTAGAAGTCGGACGGACACAAGGCAGGCGTTCACAGTTTAGGGATAAACGATTTTCCTAACAGGGAACCTTAAACCTAAAAACCTGAATAATTACACTTTAGTTTAATAATAACATACTTAACCATGCTTGACTTAGGATTTGTGAGTGCTATTTTGGCTGAAAAGTCATTTGAAGAAGTTGTTGATTTTGCTTCGGCAAATAAGTTTAAATGCGTTGAGATGATGTGTTGGCCGAAAGGGAAAGCAGAGCGAAGATATGCAGGCATAACTCACGTTGACGTCGATGAATTGGATGAAAGAACAGTTGAACACATAACAAATTACCTCAGGCAAAATAATGTGTATATCTCGGGTTTGGGATACTACCCGAATCCATTGGACCCAAACGAGAAACTGTCAAAAGTCTATTTTGACCATATCATAAAAGTCATAGATGCAGCGGCGCAGCTTAACGTTTCTGTAGTTAATACATTTATTGGTAGAGATCCATCGCGAAGTATTGATGATAACCTGAAAGTTTTTGCCGATAAATGGCCGGGAATCATTGAACATGCAGAAGCTGCAGGAATTAACATTGGAATTGAAAACTGTCCAATGTTTTTTACCAATGATGAATGGCCCGGCGGTAAAAATCTGGCGACAACTCCTGCCATTTGGGATCGAATGTTTGAGATCATCCCAAATAAAAATTTTGGGTTAAACTATGATCCTTCACACATGATCTGGCAACATATGGATGAGATAAAGCCGATCTATAATTACAGTGAGCGATTACACCATATTCATTTAAAGGATGTGAAAATTAATAAGGACAAGCTGGATCGGGTAGGGATTATGGCCAATCCATTGGAATACCATACCCCGAAACTTCCCGGATATGGAGATGTACGATGGGGAGATTTCTTTTCTGCATTGACAGAAGTTGGTTATCGGGGACCAACCTGTATCGAGGTGGAGGATCGCGCATTTGAAAATTCTGAGGAGGATATTAAAACTTCAATTCTCACCGGCAGAAATTTCCTTAGTCAATTTTTGGTGTTGTAGCATTAACTGAATTTGCATTGTATTTATACATTAGATAGTAAAGGATAAGCAATTGATTATTAATATTTTAATGCTAGCTATTTAAACTATATCTTTGTTATAATTACACTGATACTTTTCTTGAATTGTTATGATTATTATAGAAGAAACGGAATTCAAAATTAGATTTATTCAAAAGTCCATTTTCATTAGTTGCTTTTTCATACTTCTCATTCCCGATTTAATTGCTCAGGATTTCATTCTTCTACCAAATGGTCATTCGCATAATGATTATACCAGAGATAAACCATTGTATGAGGCATTATCCTATGGCTTTACAAGTATTGAGGTTGACGTTTTCCTACAAGACAAGCGAATGATTGTTACTCATGACGACAAGAATTTAAATGAAAAGCCCACAATTCAACAATTATATCTCGATCCTTTGAGATCGATAATTAATCAAAACGGTGGATCGGTTTTTAAGAATGACAGCACACAGCTTGTGCTGATGGTCGATTTAAAATCAGAAAAGGAGTCAACTTATTATGCACTAAATAATATATTTGAATCTTATCCGGATATAATTGAATGGTATGAGAATGACCTGGTGAATTGGGGTCCGCTGAAGATACTCCTCACCGGAGGGCCTCCAGTTGATATTATTGAAATAGAAACTACAAGATATTTCACAGTTGACGGCGCTATTTCTCAATGGTCGGAAGATTATCCTGCAAGTCTGATGCCCCGGGCGAGTACCAACTATAGGAATTATTTTAGTTGGTATGGAAATGGTGAGATGCCGGAATCTGAAGAGCAAGAGTTGAGGAAGCTGATAAAAAAGGCTCATCAGGCTGGGAGAAAAGTACGATTTTGGGGATGTCCAAACAAACCTGAAGTTTGGGAGAAGTTGATGGATGAAGGGGCAGATTGGATCAATGTGGATGATTTAAAGGGGTTTAATGAGTATTATCGCTCGTGGATTAAAAAATAATACAGATTGAGATACTTGTAGTGCGCATTGCAATGCGCACTTAAGATTTCAATCTGTGGGCATGATCAAATTTCTTAGATGGTATCCCGTTAATGCTCCAAATCCTCCCGTCAGACCGCCTATTACTGATGTGATCAATACCAAAAGCCAACTATTTGGAAGAGAAAAAATACCTGCCACTCTTTCTGTAAGGATTGAGTCTGTATGTATATCAATAATTGTTGCCAGTAATAGCCAAAGAATTCCTATACCAAGAAATCCACTAACGAAGGAAGATAATCCTTTTGTGGAAATGATAAAATTCATGAGTAAGCTTGCAACAACAACCGACCACCATGGTGCGGGCGTTATTTGGAATAGATATGCCAGCAGGGCTATAAAAACTATTTTTATAAGAACTTTAAAACTAGTCATTAATTCGAATTTAAAGTTTGAGAAAAAATTATTCGGGAATTTGATTCATCCGGGTTTGTTAAAAATAGCAGGTCATAATAATCTCCATTTGCCCATGCTTCTACCATATTGTCGTAGTATTTACTTCCGGGATTTCCCGATTGTCCTCCCGGGTAATGCCCCCAGGCCTTAATGCCGGTAGGATCCAATTCAATGATAATCCGCTGGCTTGGAGCATGGTTGGACCCTGTTGCATTTACTACATCTCCGCCACTTCCTCCGGCTTCGATATTGTGATACCCAAGAGGTTTAATTCTCAATTGATGTCCGACATAAGTTGATTTGTATGACGCCCATGAGAAATCACCCTTTTCTTTGAGTTCAGCAACCTCTTTCATCATCTCCCTGAAAGCATATAATATGAGGTCTTCTGCGTTTTCTTTTGCATCAGTCAACTTATTATCAAAAAATTCATGATTGGGAAATTGCTTCATCAATTTAATGGTTGAATTATTTGTCGGGTATTTCAATGCAACATTTTCATCTTTTGATTTTTTAATTTCATCCCAGATACTGCTGTATAGTTTTCTGTACCAAATATCATAATACACAGCTTCCTTGGAGTCGATATTAAAATAATAGTCCCATTTTTTCAGGTTTTCTATCCTATCCATTTCCACAGCAGAAAGGGTTTTGCCATTCAAACTTTCAATCATAAGAGGCAAACTTTCCGAAGCCTTCATTCCAAAATTGTCGAAATGGAGGTTTTTCAGGTCTTCAATCGTAACTTCGTTATCTGCGCTCAGTACATCATTTATTCTTCTGTTTCTGTAGGATTCAAAAGATCGCGCAGTAAAGTAATAAGGATAGGTAGAATCTGCAGGATGTTGGTTGGCGGAAGAAACAAATCCCCGTTCAGGATTTTTCCAAAATGCATTGTGCTTATTGGGAATATATTCAGTCCAATTGTTTGACGAACTAGTTCCATCTTTCAGAAATTTTCCTTCTTCAAAATTGTTTAATGGATATTTACCTTGTACCCTGTGAGCAATATCTCCTGAGACAGATGCGAAAATTACATTTTGAGCCGGTGAATCAAAATTATCGAGAGCTTCCATGTAATCGTCAAAACTTAAGGCATGATTGATGGAATAAAACATCTTGAATGCATCGGATGGATCATGATCAATCCACCTTCTGGCATAGCCGTTTTTTTGTGATTCTGCCCTGAATGATTTATCGTAGGTGACCGGACCAAAAACAGTATAGACAACTGTGTCATAATAAGTTTCAGCGTTCCTGATCTTTATTTCCTCTACCTTTTTCCGGGTCGAAATGTACTTCCCATCCAAAAGGTATTTATCCCTTTTTTCATTTTCATATTCAATTTTATACCAATCCACCAAATCGCGTTGCGCATTGGTAAATCCCCAGGCAATTGAATCTGTAAATCCGGTGATGACCATGGGGATACCGGGCAAACTATGACCGAACACATTCATATCACCACAGTTGAGCTGATTGTAAAACCACAGCGATGGCATATATAAACTCAGGTGCATGTCATTACAAAGTATTGGATTGCCGGTAGCGGATTTTGAAGGGCCAACTGCCCAGTTGTTACTTCCATTGTTTGAGTTAGCCGCCGGTAACAGATTTATTGCTGCCAATTCATTCTGAGAAACTTCATTAACTTCCTTTGCAATTGGTTGAAAATCCCATGAGTTTACCCTTTCTACAACCGGATCTTCATAATTATCTACATCAGGGTAGATCAGATCTAAAAGTTCTCTGCCGTAGATTGATCTGAAATTTGTGTTTTCAAGGTCTTTCTCTGACGAATTTAACATATCAGACATATACTTGTAGAGTAAACCCGACTTAAAAGGTGTCCAGTTTTCCGGTTGATAGTCAAGGAGTTTGTATTCAAAAGGGTAGGAATTATATGACAGTTGATCAATAAAAGCGTTAACTCCACGGGTATAATGATCAATTGCGTTCAATGAGTTTTGATCCATGTTATCTATAAAATTTTTCGCCCCGTAGGTCATACCTTTTCGTCTTTGTCCACGATCCATTTCAAGGGTTACGTCGCCAACTATTTCTGACAGTCGTCCTGCAGCAGCATGGGTTTGGAATTCCATTTGCCAAAGCCTGTGATAGGCATGTACATATCCAATTGCCATAAACAAATCATCTTCATTTTCAGCGAAAACATGAGGCACAAGCATATCATCGTACAGTATTTTCACTGGCGACTTCAGGCCCTCAATGGAGAAATTTTCAGGCATGGAAATATCTGATTCAGCATTTGCCCAAAACCCGTTAACCGGATCAAGAAATTTACCTAAAGGCGGCACCGGGCCGATTTTTTTATTAAGTGCTATTACAAGGGTAACTGTAATGATAAGTGATATTAAAAACCGCAATATTTTCATAGTGGATATTGAAAATAGA
>DAOVVI010000080.1 GCA_030637245.1 Cyclobacteriaceae bacterium | reverse complement strand
GCCCGTTTGGAATTGGATGGATGGGCCAAAGCAGGATTTGATGAATCAGGATGGGTTTTTGCTAAATCTGTTAAAGCTCCAACAGGAAAACTCTTATCACAATTAGCACCGCCGGACAAAGCAATTAAAAAACTAAAACCAGTTTCGGTCACTAATCCAAGGGAGGGTGTTTATCTATACGATGTTGGGCAAATGATATCCGGATGGGCCAGGCTCCATTTGAAGGGATCATCGGGTGATACAGTTTCCATGCGATTCATCGAAGAGCTGGGTGTAGATTATGGGCAGAAAGATATCTATATTTTAAAAAGCGGGGACGTCGAGACCTATGAACCTCGCTTTACCTGGCATGCCTTTCGACACGTAGAGGTGAGCGGTGTGAAAACGGAATTGACGTTAAATGACCTGGAAGCGGTCGTGGTCCATACGGCTGTCGATACTGTTGGTTCGTTTGAATGCTCCAACGATCTTTTCAACAAAATCTATAACAATTATATATGGACACAATTGGGTAATTTTCATGCCAGTTTTAGCAGTGACTGTCCGCATCGGGAACGGCTTGGTTATACTGGCGATGGCCAGCTTTTAGTTGAGACATCCATTTTTAATTTCGATATGACCCGGTTTTATCAAAAATGGATCAACGACATGGATGACGCCCGAAATAAAAAAACTGGTTATGTTCCTCATACAGCGCCGTTTGGTGGAGGTGGAGGCGGACCGGCCTGGGGTTCGTCCTACGTTATTGTGCCATGGTTTTACTACTTGTATTATGGTGATAAAGATATACTTCGGCAACATTACGATGGAATGAAACAATGGATTAAATATCTCGGCACACGTACTGATGAAAACGGAATTGTCGTCCGGGAAGAACCAAACGGCTGGTGTCTCGGCGATTGGGCCACGCCAACCAAAATAGAATTGCCGGAGCCTTTGGTGAACACCAGCTTTTATTTTTACTGTGCGGATATCATGTCAAATGTGGCAGAGGTACTGGAAAATAATGTGGATAAAAACCGTTTTGATAAGTTGAAAACCACTATCCAATCCTCATTTAATAAAAAATATTTTAACAAAAGTGAAAATCGGTATTGGACGAGCTATCAGGGTGCGGACGTGTTTCCCCTTGCTTTTGGAATGGTCCCTGAAGAGCTGCGAGAAAAGGTTTTTCAATCGCTTGTTAATCATGTGATTAAAAACAAGGGTCACCTGGATACGGGAATTCTCGCCACTCCCCTACTGCTGGAAATTTTGACCGAAATGGGGCGGGAAGACTTAGCCTTCACGATTATGAACCAGCGGGATTTCCCAGGCTTTGGGCATTATATTTTAGGCACAGGAGCTACTACGCTTTGGGAAAACTGGGATGGACAGAGTTCGCACAGCCACCCGATGTACGGAAGCGTTATTCGCTGGTTTTATAAAGCGCTTGCCGGAATTAATCCGGATCCAAAACAGCCGGGATTCAAACACATTATAATAAAACCCACTCCATGTGGAGATCTGACATTTGTCAAAGCAGATTTCAATTCACTCTATGGCCCAATTAAAAGCGAATGGAAAATTGAAAATAACACCTTTCAACTGGACATTGAAATACCGGCCAACACGAGTGCAACAGTTTTAATCCCGACAACCCGATCAGAACTTGTCTCTGCAACTAGTTCTCAAAATGTGGTATTTACCGGATTTGAAAATAATCGAGTTATTTATAAAGTAGGATCAGGGAAATATACATTTTCCTCAAAGCAAATAGATGAATTGATAAAGCCAATGCATCTTCCTGTTCCACTCATTATTGGAGGAGAATCGCTTTTCCACAAACCCAATAAAGCGTTGATTACAATGGAAGCGAGCCCGGATGCTGATATTTATTACACAATCGATGGCAGTGAGCCCACACAAAATTCCTCCAAATACTTTGCGCCAATTGAATTGAATAAAATCACGACCATAAAGACAAGAGCATTTAAAAATGGATTTCTTCCCAGCTACATCAATGAGCAAAAAATTAGTTTTGTAGATCCACAAGTGAACGGGTTGAAATATACAGTTTACGAAGGCGAGTGGAAGGACCGGCCAGACTTGAACAAAATCAAATCGGTTTCAACAGGAAAGACGTTCGAGTTTGACGTCAACAAAATCCAGAGAAGAGGTGATTGGGTAGCCATACTATTTGAGGGGTTTGTTGAAATAGAGCAGGAAGGTGAATATACCTTTCATTCATCTGCCAATAACGGCAGTGTGGTGTATATCGATGGCAAAATTGTCGTGGATAACGCAGGCTATTCAGGAGAAAAGGTTGACAAAGGCAGAACTACGCTTTCGATTGGTTGGCACAAGTTGAGTGTGTTCTACTATGAAAACGACGGCACTGAATCACTGGACTTTAAAATAGAAGGGCCAGGATTGGAGCGGCAGCCGTTTCCTGTGGAAAAAGTATTTTTTGAAGAAAAATGAAATAATGCCTACCAATCTGCTCGGTCGCAATTGTATTAAGACTTAAATCATAATCTGCATGAGTGACCAAAGGAGGGATTTGTAATCCCGGGCCACTTTCGGGCGAAATGGCCATGTGGGCTGGCTGGCGAGTAGAGATAGCCCACCCGCCTGCCAGCGAGGCGGGGGCACCCAAATTTTTAATCAGTACATTTCTAGATATCTCCTACATTTTCAAAGGAGGAAAAAGGGAGATAGTTGGCGCTTACAGTCAAAACAGTCAGGAAAACATTGTTTTTCCATGAAATAGGCTGATCGGCAAAAGGTATGAAACCGGTACCAGCACCTAGCTCCCGGTTTCATTTCTACTATAATTATTGATTTTATTCAGCAGCCACGGGTATCGGTTTGAAGAAAACGATTCGTATTGCTTCAACAACCAGGATGATTGCCAGGACAAGAAGAATTGCAGAAATAATACCTATGGATGAAAATGCAGACTGATAAATGAGTTGGACAAGGGCCCATAGCGTCATACTCAGCATAAAAACCATCGGAACAACAATAAAAAAAGTCTTTTTCCCTTTTCGTTTTTGCCACACATAAACTACTAAAAGAGCTAGTCCGGCAAGTAGCTGATTGGTAGAACCAAAAACAGGCCATACGGCTTTCCACGCCGGAATAGGATTTCCCTGATTGTCATAAAGGGTAACAAAAGTGAATATTACCGGAATTATTAAAGTAGCAAAAGTGGAATAGAATCTTGTCTTTTTACCGTTGAGGTTTAATAGCTCTTCAAGAATGTACCTTGCAAGTCGTGTTGAAGTATCAAGGGTTGTCAATAAAAAGGTAGATACGGCCAATATTCCAAACGACAATCCTACTTCAAAAGGGATACCAATTATGGTAAGAAAATTACCCATTCCGGTTCCAAATACTACCAATGGAGCCTGATGTACAAGGTCATCATTTTTCACCAGCATGGCTACTGTGAAAAGCGCAATTACAGCAACAAGTCCTTCGATAAGCATTGCTCCATACCCGATTTTACGTGCATCAGTTTCACAATTTAATTGCTTCGAGGTTGTTCCTGAAGCCACAATTGAATGGAATCCGGAGCATGCCCCACAAGCTATGGTAATAAATAATATTGGAAATAATGTGCCCCTGTCAATATCTGACCAGGTGGTAAAAGCAGGGTATTGAAAATTAAATCCACCAAAAATAATTCCGATAAAGGCCCCGAGTAAAGACGCGTAAAGTAAAAAAGATGAAAGATAATCCCTTGGTTGGAGTAATACCCAAACCGGAGAGATGGCAGCCACAAAAGCATAAAGGATCAGGACTATATTCCATACTCTTCCAGGATTTGATTGCAAGATCCCCGGTAAACTAGTTGCATCCATTGGAAATTGATGCCCAATCCAAACGCCTACAAATACTAAAGGGACAAAAATCAGGGAAGCCCGGGCCAATGGCATTTTCAGTTTGTATAAAAAAATTCCAAATATGATTGCCAAAAAAATAAAGAATGTCGATGAAGTGGCCACTTCTCCATGTGACACGAATGTGGAAGAAGTAAGGTCAACAAAAACAATCAGAATGTAAATCATGGCCAGCCATATGAAAACCAGGAACAGTTTGTAAGACAATGGGCTCATGTATTCTTTGGCTATCTCAGCTATTGATTTGGCTTTATGCCTGATCGAGGCAACCAACGCCGAGAAATCATGAACACCGCCAATAAATATGGAACCGAGAATCACCCATAAAATTGCCGGAACCCAGCCAAATGCTGCAGCTGCAATGATCGGCCCCACAATTGGCCCGGCGCCGGCTATGGAAGAAAAATGATGCCCTAAAAGGACTGCTGTTTTCGTGGGAACTTTATCAATCCCATCGTAGTCAGTATGGCTGGGTGTTTTGCGATTGTCATCAATTTCGAAATGTCGATTTAGGAATCTGCCATAAAACCGGTAGGCAATGGCGAAAAGTATAATGGCGATGATGAAAACTACTGCAAGCATGGATTTTCAGATGAATAATGAAAGACTAAAATGCACAATTCATGTTTTAAATGAAAATGGAATGGGTATAAAAAAAGTCCTCGTCAAATAGAGGACCTTCCAGTTGTTCAATTAGGCTCCTACTTCTGATATTCGAATTTTTAGAAACTGGAAATTAATTGAATTTTGTTTTTTGAATCATATACTTCTGACTTCAGCTTCCCGATGGATTTTTTTTGCTAATCCCTGCAATACTTTTCCAGGCCCGCATTCAATAAATTCTGTAGCGCCGTCTCCCACCATTTTTTGAACGGATTGAGTCCATTTAACCGGTGCGGTAAGTTGGGCTATGAGATTCAGCTTTATTTCATCCACATCTGTTGCCGGCAGGGCGGTGACATTCTGATATACCGGGCAAATTGGTAAGGCGAAATTTGTATTCATGATGGCGTCTTCCAGCTCTTTTCTTGCCGGTTCCATAAGTGGTGAGTGAAATGCCCCGCCAACAGGTAATGATAATGCTCTTCTTGCACCGGCCTCCTTCATTTTTTCACATGCAATTTCAATTCCTTTATTTGATCCGGATATAACCAATTGACCAGGGCAATTGTAATTTGCCGGAACAACAACCTCATCAATCCCAGCACATACATCTTCAACAACTTTATCATCTAATCCAAGAATCGCTGCCATAGTAGAAGGATTAGCTTCACAGGCTTTTTGCATGGCATTTGCACGGGCTGCTACAAGTTTCAACCCATCTTCAAATGAAAGGGCCCTGTTAGCTACCAAAGCAGAAAACTCGCCTAACGAGTGACCGGCAACCATATCAGGTTTAAAGTCTTCTGTATTCAAGGCCAAAATCACGGAGTGCAGAAAAATGGCGGGTTGGGTAACATTTGTTTGTTTCAACTCTTCCGCAGTACCTTCAAACATGATATCTGTAATGCGGAAACTTAAAATATTATTTGCGGATTCAAAAAGAATTTTTGCTTTCTCAAAGTTTTCATATAAATCTTTGCCCATGCCGGGAAATTGCGCCCCCTGACCGGGGAATACGTATGCTTTCATATTTCTCGTGGTTATTTTCAAAAACGCAAAGCTAAACATTAATTAAAAATAATTGTTGGTGTCTCGCTATTTTAGATAGTAGCCTGGATAAACCGGATTAAAGAGCCGACTCTTCGCT
Source organism: Cyclobacteriaceae bacterium (assembly GCA_030637245.1). Lineage (GTDB taxonomy): Bacteria > Bacteroidota > Bacteroidia > Cytophagales > Cyclobacteriaceae > JAAUQL01. Next base: position 1,309 of record DAOVVI010000080.1, on the reverse strand, counting down.
ATGTCAGAGTGATGGTTCTTTGCAATCGACATTCAGTTTAATTTCAAACAAAAGAACATCCTTTTTTCATAGATAGGATCCCCGCCTGCCGGCGAGGCAGGATGGCAAACCGCCAATACGACAGATACAAAATGCCTAATATTCTACTACAAGGTACGGTTCTCTAAACTTGCGGCAGTAGAGGTACCTTACGGACTTTCAGCCCTTACAATAGTTTAATTTGAAGTCTCAGGGCTACGTTTTACTTCGCCCTGAGCTAATAACTTAAATCCTTTCAGGATTCTAATATAAATACATTTTTATTCTCAGTACCTCGAAATAAGATTTAGGGGTTTCCTTGTGCGAAAGGGCTGGATTTTGTGAATAAATGCAGGTTACTTATATTATGTGAAGACATATTAACAATGATTAAAACATTTTTTTATCACAACTTAATTATTGAAAGTATATTGAGTATAATTCTAGCAACATGATTTCACTGAATAAGGGTTGTAAAAGTGTACTCGTTTATACTTTTTTTCTTTTAGTTGTTTCCACACCTTTAATGGCCACTCAAAATGAGGATAGCCTTGCTCAGGAACCTTCAAAATTCAAGTTTGGAGTTCATCTTTCCGGATCCATGAATTATTTTAACTATGGTGATCTTCAGGCTTTTGACGTCGCCTCAGATTATACATGGGGAGGGAGTATTGGATTTTCATTTGATTGGAAATTTACCAATTATTATCATTTAAGATTCGAACCATATTATGAATATCAACAATTAGCCAATAAATATAAGGATGAGTTGAATAGCTTAGATATTACTTTCACAAATCACAATGCAGGATTTAATTTTTTCCCGCTTGTTTTTAGTGTAGGTAATAAAGTACAACCGGAAATCTCAGTTGGAGGATATCTTAATTATATAGTTTCTACCAATTATAAAACGTCACTCAATGGTCAACCTGTGGAGAATATAGAATATGAAATCAATAATCTGCAATATGGACTAACATTTGGTGCAGGCCTGTATCTTGGCCGCAAATTGATTGAAGTGAGATTTAAAAAATCGCTTACAGACTATGTGGTAACTGAATCGCAAAAAAATAGTATAAATCAGGTGAAATTTGTAATTGTTCTGTAAATGAAGAGAAAAAACATATACTCATATTTGCTGGTATTTTTTGTTGCTTTTTCCTGCGTGAAAGACAGGGAAGTAGAGTATTCATTTGTGCTGAGTAATATTAGCAGTATAGAAATCAGCATTGATGAATTTGTTTTTATTGTTGATGACAAAAAGCAGACCCTGGACCTGGATGTGAAATTC
>DAOVVI010000234.1 GCA_030637245.1 Cyclobacteriaceae bacterium | reverse complement strand
TCTGGATTTTCATATTAGTTTTAGTTGTATTATTTGCAAGATGTGGAGAATCACGCAAAAACCAACGAAAGAAGCATTTTCTACACAAGGGCAATTTGGCTTACAAAGAAAAAATGTACCAGGATGCCATTCGATATTACCTGGAAGCTATTAATGAGGACACTGCATTTGCTCAGGCCTACAATCACCTTGGCATTGTTTATTTTAAAACCAAAAAGCTGGAAGATGCACTTATCGCATTTAATCATTCTATTGACTTTGACTTGGATTTTACGGATGCCTATTACAATCGATCAAATGTCCTGCATGAGCGGGGAGATTTTGAAAAAGCCTTATCTGATTTAAATCGAATTCAACATAGGTATGCAGATAGTGAAGCCATTCATTTTTCTAAAGGACTTGCTTTTTTCAGCTTGAAGCAATATGATTCTGCTGAATATTCATTTATAAAAGCACTGGAATTGGATTCTGCAAATACGGAGAATTATCTCAATCTGGCTTCAACAAAATATTATAAGGAGCAATATGATGATGCAGCGGAATTGGCTTTTCAATGTTTAAAATTAGATCAATCATCTTCAGATGCCTTTAACATTTTAGGGATGATCTATGCAAAACAAAATGAGGATGAAAAGTCTTTGGAGGCTTACAATGAAGGGCTGAAAATTGAATCGAATAACGCTTATATTTTGAACAACAGGGGATTTCTGTATTTATCCCAAAACGAATTGAATAAAGCGCTTGCTGATATAAATGAAAGTATTATCATAAATTCCGATAATCCATGGGCTTATCGTAATAAAGGAATTTATTATTATAAGTCTGGAGAAAATGAAAATGCCCAAAGATTGTTTTTGCAATCCATAGAGATGGATAATCAAATGGAATTTAGTTACTATTATTTGGGTCAAATTTACCTGGATCAAGGAGACCTGTTAAAAGCTTGTGAGGCGTTTGGGTCTTCTACCCGGCTTGGAGAAATAGAGGGGCAAAAAGCTTATCGACAGTATTGCCAATAAGCTTTAACCTATTATAAAAATTCTTCCACTTCTGTGTAAGGCAAATCAAATGCTTCCGCTACCGCCTTATAAACAACTTCACCTTTTACTACATTTAGCCCAAGTCGCAATTCTTTATATTCGCTGCAGGACTTTTTCCAACCTTTATTAGCCAGTTGTAAGCCATAAGGCAATGTGGCATTTGTTAGAGCCACGGTGGAGGTATAAGGAACAGCTCCAGGCATATTCGCAACACAATAGTGAATTACGTCTTCAATGATGTAAATCGGATCCTGATGTGTTGTTGGTTTACATGTCTCAATACACCCTCCCTGGTCAACAGCTACATCTACCAACACAGTTCCAGGTTTCATGTCCTTGAGCATATCTTCAGTTATCAAATGAGGCGCTTTTGCTCCGGGGATAAGTACAGCTCCAACAATAAGGTCCTGATGGGGGATTAGTTCCCTTATGTTATATTCGTTTGACATCAATGTGCTCACATTTGCAGGCATTATGTCTGACAAATATCTTAATCTTGGCAAACTGACATCCACTATAGTTACATCAGCACCCAGACCTGCAGCCATCTTTGCTGACTGGGTTCCAACGATTCCTCCGCCAAGTATCAATACTTTTGCAGGATTAACACCAGGAACACCCCCAAGAAGAATCCCACGCCCCTGCATGGGTTTTTCAAGATATTTTGCGCCTTCCTGGACAGCCATTCTACCGGCAACTTCGGACATAGGTATTAGTAATGGAAGACTTCTGTCCGCTTTTTCTACTGTTTCGTAAGCGAGGCAAATTGCCTTGCTCTTTATCATTGCTTCTGTCAATGGCCGGTATGAAGCAAAGTGAAAATATGTAAATAATAACTGATCTTCTTTGATGAGTTTATATTCAGACTCAATTGGTTCTTTTACCTTTATGATCATCTCAGCTATGCCATAGACATCCTCAATTGTCGGTAATATTTTCCCACCGGCAAATTCATAATCCTCATCTTGGAATCCACTGTCAAATCCAGCATTTTTCTGAATATATACCTCGTGTCCGTGCTTGAAAAACTCCTTAACTCCGGCGGGAGTTAGCGCAACACGGTTTTCATTGTCTTTAATTTCTTTTGGGACACCAATTATCATAATTGAATTATTTAAAGATTTTATACGCTGTAAATATAAAAAGGAAATGGCGATTTGTGCATGAACAAACTATGTTTTTGTCATATCGTTATACTCATTTTTTGATTAGACAATACACTTTTATAAATAACTTGCCTAAGACGAATGATCCTACAGTATTTTTATCAATCCCCTCCCCCATTTTTAAGATATTATTTTTTTTCTGCCCTATAGCTTCCATCTTCCCTGCCTTGATGGCAGGTGTGCGGCTTGCCCTTCTGGGCGTTAAGATTTGTAAGAGAGTAAATACAAGAATTACATATCTTTCACTAAAAAATCGACTATGAAAAATGATCTACGATGCAGCAACCGTAACGTGCCAATTAAAAAGAGGTCATCATTGATACCAAAATCCAGAAGATTCGGTGCACAATATTGAGTATTCAGGTTATCCTCACCATTTCTCTGATTTCGAAACAAGTAGAATTGCCCGTGTCTATATTCATGATAAAAGAAACTATGCAATTTGGCCTCCAATATCTACGCCTAATGCGGCTTCTTTTATTTTAGACTTGCTGTTTTTAGGGCATCAAAAAAAACTATTCTTTCCATTTTCTAACTATATAACCCTTGTAACCATACCATGCCAAATACACATATGCTATAATAGGAACGAAAAATGAATAATGATACCCTCCGATTACATCAGCTATAAATCCCTGAATTACAGGAATCAAGGCAGCCCCTAAGATGGACATCACTAAAAGAGATGAGCCCTGGGCTGTATATTTACCTAAATCTTTAATCGCTAACGTGAAAATATTTGACCACATGATGGAGTTGAACAATCCTATGCTGAGTACAGTCCACATCGCAATATTTCCATCCGTAAAAATCGTAACAACAAGCAGTACAATCACAGCCAAAGAAAATATATACAAAGTTTTTGCTGCATTAGCTCTTCCAAATCTGAATGCAATTAAGTTAAGAACTATAAATAATGAAAAAGGAACGACTCTTTGAAAGGAGAACGTAAATCCACTTTCAATATATACTGCAAAATAGATGACTAGGTAGGTCACTGCTGCAATGCCGAACATAGTCAGCATTTTTTTTATCTCATTTGTGGTTTCCCTTAAAGAAATTGCTCCCAGGAATCTACCGATCATAGCACCTCCCCAATAGAAAGCTAAAAATGATTTTGCCTCCATTTCCGGCATTCCTAATAATTCATGTATGAAATTGATGATCAGACTGCCAATACTTACCTCTCCGCCTGTGTACATAAATATAGCGACCATACCAAATACAAGATGTCTGTATTGTAATGCGCCAGCTCCACTTTCTGTTTTTTCATCATGTGTAAACGTTGGAAGTTTTGTGACTTTAATTAAAATGGCAAGGAGAAGGAATATAACCGCAAATATCACATAAGGCAGTTGAACACCGATGATCGTCATAGGCATACCCAGGTCAGTAGTGATACTCTCTCCCAACTTGTTGAGTAATGGTTTCCCCCATGTAGCAAAATAATGAAACACCAAATATCCTCCTATAATCGGGGCGATGGTTGTTCCAAATGAATTAAAAGCTTGTGATAAGTTTAGTCTGCTAGATGCAGTTTTAGCAGGCCCAAGTATGGCAACATATGGATTTGCTGCAATTTGAAGCATAGTAAATCCAAGTCCTAAAATAAAAAGCGCTCCCAGGAAAAATCCATATGATTTAATTTCTGCAGCAGGATAAAACAGGAAACAACCTAAAGCAGAAATAATAAGCCCTATTAAAATTCCATTTTTATACCCTATTTTTTCAATGGGGTCTCCTTTTTGAGATGATATGATAAAGTATATTAATGAACCAATAAAGTAGGCACTGAAAAATGCAAATTGTACGAGCATTGATTCTGCCCGGTTGAGTTCGAATATCTTTTTTAAAAATGGGATAAGAATGTCATTCATGCATGTGATGAATCCCCACATGAAAAAAAGAGAAGTCAGCACAGTTAATGCTACCGTGTAATTTATCTGAGGGCCATCAATATTAACCTTCCCAGGTACTGAACCAGTTGAAGCCATAAAGTTGTGGATTGTGAAGTACTACTATTTTACTATAAGTTTTGTCGTCAGATACTCTACCGAGCTGGTGCCTACCATTATCTCAAACTCCCCGGGCTCAACAACCCGTTTCATATTGATATCGTAGAATTGCAACTTTTCTGGGGTAATGCTCAATGTGACTATTTTTGTTTCTCCTGGCTCCAGTGTTATTCGTTCAAATCCTTTAAGCTCCATCACAGGCCTTGTAACAGAACTGATGAGATCCCGGATGTACATTTGAACCACTTCATCACCTTTTCTATTTCCTGTATTTGTTACTTCGATACTGACTTCCGTATCCTGATCTGGATTAATTGCCGGATTGGACAATTTCAGGTTATTGTATTTAAATGTTGTATAGCTTAAACCAAATCCAAATGGATATAAAGGTTTACTGTCCACGAAAAGGTAGCTTTTAAACCTTGTATATTTCCGGTTATAGAATACCGGGATCTGGCCGACAGACTTT
>DAOVVI010000059.1 GCA_030637245.1 Cyclobacteriaceae bacterium | reverse complement strand
TAAATACCATCTACTTTTCTCCATTCAATTACCTTGATTGCTACTGTATATTCACCGGCAGAACTCTTTGAGTTCCATTGTAGGGAGCAATTAAATTGGTCAATCGATAATTTACTGATGTTAATTGATCCCGTATTATCTTTTTCAACAGGAAACCAATAATTCACTACCGGAATGTTGTGGTCTTGCAAAGGTGTCGTAATATGAAAGGATAGTGAATCATTTTCTTCATCGATAAATGAAAGGTCATAGAAATAATTCGATCCGCTTTTATTGGTGACCGGAAAGTTTTCAAGAACAGGCGTATGATTGCAACCCAAATATGGGTCAATATGAATTACTGTGGCCACATAAAATGGTGTATTAACGGAGTTACTCATATTTTGTATTTTACTGCCTCTATTAAAAAAACGGGCATTAATTTTATATATGCCTGGTCCCTGGAATACATGCTTCTTTACGTATTTAGTAATGACCCTATTATTGATTATTTCAGAGATAACAAAATCATCCTTAGGAAATTCTTCATAAATCCCATCACCATAAACTATTTCAATTCCACCAAAGACTACATCTGAACCAACATATGAATGTTGAGTAATCTCAATTTCATAAGAATACCCAAGACAAGTTATAGGTTTTGCTGAAATGTACATTAATGTAGAATGGCCGAAAGAATAAGTGCCAATAAAAATAAACAAGAGCAGGATGCTGTTTCGTCGCATATTTAAAAAAATCAAAATAATATTATTATAAAGAACGAAAAAAGTGGAGAATTTAATATGGTTAAAACATTAATTATTTGCCTTTTACCCCATAACAAATAGATTTGCAAGAAATTTATAAATAACCGATCACTATGTATTTTTTAAAAGGACAACACCCAAAACAGCTCCTGACTGGACTGTTCGCCTCCATAATTTTACTACTTTTCAATTTTATTGCAAATGCAGAAGTAAAACTCCCCAAAGTATTTTCCAGCAATATGGTTTTGCAACGGGATATACCTGTGAAGATTTGGGGTTGGGCAGATAAGCGGGAAAAAATCACTATCATATTTCATGGAGATACTACGAATCTGAAAGCCGATAAGAAAGGGAAATGGCAAACAGAGCTTAAATCCATGCCGGCCGGTGGGCCATTCGAACTGGTCATTAAAGGAGAGAATGAAATAGTGTTGACCAACATCCTTGTTGGTGATGTTTGGGTATGTTCCGGGCAGTCAAATATGGAATTTCGGTTGCAGTCCGTTAATGATGCAGATGAAGAAATTTCCGATGCCAAATACCCAAGAATCAGACTATTTACTGTTCAGAAAAAAACAAGTACAACTCCATTGGAAGATTGCGAATCGGAAAGATGGGCAGTATGTATTCCGGAAAGTGCTGCGTCGTTTTCTGCGGTCGGATATTTTTTTGGGAAAAAATTGAGTGATGATCTTGATGTGCCCATCGGTTTGATTCACACATCCTGGGGAGGCACAAACGTTGAGACATGGACAAGCAGCAAATCCATTGAGCAAATTGAAGGTTTTGAAGGGATTACTAAGGAATTGGAAGAATTTGATGAAGAAACTATAATCGCCAAACTTCGCGAGAAGACCGGCCCTTTGCCGGAAAAAGACCTTGGGATGATAGACGGAGTTCCGGTGTGGGCTTCGCCAAAAACGGACTTTAGTTCATGGAAAGAAATGGATATTCCACAATTGTGGGAGTCTGCAGGCTTAAAAGGATTAGATGGAATTATTTGGTTTCAAAAGGTATTTGAATTGGAGCAATCTGATTTGTTGGATGACATTGAAATTCACTTAGGGCCAATCAATGATTCGGATATCACTTATTTAAATGGAACTGAAATTGGAAAAACTATTGAAAAGCATGACAAATCGAGGATTTACAAAGCAGACAAAAAGCTTTTAAAAGTTGGAAAAAATATATTGGTAGTGAGAGTGGAAGATATTGGGAATGTAGGAGGTATCTATGGCAAGTCAGATGAAATGTTTGTGAAGCTCGACAACAAAAAGATTTCATTGGCAGGTACATGGAAATATAAGATTGGGATGGGATATTTTCATATGGACTTCGGGCCGAATAGTATGCCTTCTCTTCTCTACAATGCCATGATAAATCCATTAATTCCATTTGTAATTAAAGGAGCGATTTGGTACCAGGGCGAATCTAATGCGAACCGTGCTTATCAATACAGGACCTTATTTCCAAATATGATAACGAACTGGCGGGAACAATGGGGGCAAGGTGATTTCCCGTTTTTCTTTGTACAGTTGGCAAATTTCATGGCTCCTTCGGAGGAACCGGGGGAAAGCGCCTGGGCAGAATTGCGTGAAGCGCAAACCATGACGTTGTCGTTGCCAAATACGGGTATGGCTACTATAATTGATATTGGCGAGGCAGATGATATTCATCCAAGAAATAAGCAGGATGTTGGGAGAAGGTTAGCATTGAGCGCCTTAAAGGTTGCTTATAATATGGATGTTGTGCATTCAGGCCCAACATTTAATGAGTTGCAAATAAATGGAAATAGGGCCATTATTTCATTTGATAATATTGGATCAGGTTTTTATTTGAAAGATAAATATGGTTATGTAAATGGCTTTACGGTGGCTGGCAGCGATAAAGTTTTCCATTGGGCAAAAGCCCAGATTTCAAGAGATAATATTATAATTACCTGTGATCAGGTAGAAAACCCTGTAGCAGTACGCTACGGGTGGGCCAATAATCCGGATGATTTAAATTTATTCAACCTGGAGGGTCTTCCCGCGACACCATTTCGCACCGATGACTGGCCGGGAATTACTATAAATAATACATATCGTTAGTATAAAACAAAAACTGGAAACTGGCAACAAGCCCCCAGAATTCAAGACCCAAACCAAAGGCAGTTAACTCGTACTTCCGTATTCGGGATTGGTAAAAGGTTTGATCTAAGTGGCTAAGACTTGGCCATCATAAGGACTGACTGATCTGAATTGCCTAAAATATCTTTTCTTTTTTCAAGAAAATTAATCGATAATCCCGATGCGACGAGTGCAAATGTGGGTGCGAATAAAACCCCCAGTAATGGGATTAAAATGAAAAAGTTAAAAATTAATCCATTGCCAATTACTAATCCGGCGTAGTTGTTTATCAACTTTCTGCTTTCTCTGGAAGTGATATTAAAATGCTCATTCCTGTAATCGGCCATGGAATAACCCATAAAGTAACATTCTAAAAGCAAAATTGCAATTGGCGCCAGGGGCATAATCCAGGCAATCAGGAAAGAAATTACAATGATAGATGTTGACAGGGTTATTTCGATGAAAAAATTTCTAACGGCTATTTTAATGCCTCTTGTGCATTCCAACAAATAGGTACTGGTACAGAGTTTTTTTGAAGGTCCTGCAGCAATAGTTTGGACTTTTGAAGATATGATTGCAAGCAACGGAGCGAGTAAAATTAAGGTTAAATATCTGTATATTTTTAAGTAAAAAAAGAATACAAATGCGCGTATTACAACCATTAATAGTCCCTCAATAAGTGAGTGTACAGTCCTGTCGGGACTTGTAGATTGGAAATTCTCCATTACACTTTCAACAATTATACCGGAGGTCTTTATGGCAAAAACAATAATGAGGAAGGCTATGATCAAACTTATAATTGCAGGTAATACCAATAATTTCCAAAGATTATGGGTATCCAAAAATCTAAAAGCCTTCCAATAAAACGAGAAGGATAATTTAATTTGATGTAAGAAATCCATTTCTGCTGTTCCTGTTTTTAAAAATATGTAAAAACGGGCTAAAGTCCAACTCGTTTAAAAAACAGTTGGTAAGCGATGCGCAGGCATACTGCTTGGAATTTCAAATTACCGGTTTTCTTCCTTCGCCCTTGTTGTGCCTGCCTACCGGAAAGACAAGTCTTTTGACTAACAATCAAATGATACCCGTTTTTGTTTGCTGGTGACAACCTGCCTACCACAGGCACCAACAAAGGCTCGAACAGGTAATTTGATTTTCGGAAGAGTATATCATCACATTTTTTTAATAGATATTATTTTTTTGTGAACCAAACCATCTTTTGTGTATGTTATCTTTAAAAGAGGTTTCTTTCTATCGATATTAGCAGGAGATTTTAATTTTTTTTGGATAAGTGAATTTTTTACTTGCCTTTCAAATATCAAACACATGAATCTACTTGATTTAATAAAAGAAAATGCAAAAAAGCAATTGAAAAGGATTGTGCTTCCTGAAGGGGAGGAAGAGCGAAACTTGAAGGCTGCAGATATTGTTTTGAAAAATGGCTATGCTAAAATCATTTTGATTGGGAATCCATTAAAAATCCATGAATTGGCAGAATTATATAGGCTTGCTGATATTGATAAGGCAAGTATTGTGGATCCGCAAAAAATTGAAAAGGAAGGCGCCTATACTGACCTGATGGTAGAATTGCGGAGCCACAAAGGGATGACCAAAGAAAAAGCAAAAGGACTTATCAAGGATCCATTGTACCTGGCTACATTAATGATAAAAAACGGTGATGCTGATGGAGAAGTGGCAGGGGCAATACATGCTACCGGTGATGTATTGAGACCGGCTTTTCAATATGTGAAAACCCTGCCTGGAATAAGTGTGGTTTCCGGAGCATTTATCATGATATTACCGGATAAAACATTGGGTGAGGATGGTATGCTCGTATTTGCTGATTGTGCTGTCCATCCTGATCCGGACGACAAACAACTGGCTGAAATTGCTGTTGCTACAGCTCAGACAGCCAGATCAATTGTCAAAATAGAACCCAGAATCGCCATGTTGAGTTTTTCTACAAAAGGCAGCGCTAATCATGAGTTGGTAGATAAAGTAGTTTCGGCAACCAAAATGGCCAGGGAGATGGATCCTTCCTTACAAATAGACGGCGAGCTGCAAGTTGATGCAGCACTGGTGGAGGCCATTAGTAATAAAAAAGCTCCAAACAGTACTATTGGTGGAAAAGCCAATGTCTTGGTTTTTCCAAGCCTGGAGGCTGGCAATATTGGATATAAACTTGTTCAGCGACTGGCAAATGCTGAAGCAGTAGGTCCCATATTGCAAGGTATGGCGGCTCCTATCAATGATCTTTCCAGGGGCTGCTCTGTTGATGATATAGTAAATATGATAGCAATTACTGCTAATCAAGCAACAAAATAGATTTAAAATAGTATGAGTTATTCTGTAGAACCGATAGAAGGTTACGCAATAAAAAGAAGAGAGCAACCTTTAGTTAAAACGAACCGGTATGAATTTACAAAGGTTGGAATTGTAGGTTGCGGTATTCTTGGGCAAGAAATCTCGAGAATGGTGAGTTCTCATGGTATTGATGTGACTTTTTTAGAAATATCTGAAGAGAAAATACATCAGGCGCTGAACAGTATATCCACCGAATTGGATAACATGATAGGAAGGTGGGGAATGACACATAGTGAAAAACGAGCCATAATGTCAAGGATCGAAGGCACAATGAATTATGAGGATCTTGAAGGAGCGGATATTGTGATTGAATCCGTAAAATCCCGGTCAAGAGAAAGCAGCGTGGAGTTAAGAAAGCGGATATTCAGGGAAATCGAAAAATACATAGACCCTGAAACAATTATCGCTACAAACTCAACAACACTTGTAATCACAGAAATGTCTTCGGAGCTGGAATATCCTCAACGGTGTGTAAGTTTACATTTTTTATCTCCGGCAGATAAAATTCCTGTAGTAGAAATAGCCAGAGGTCTCAATACATCGGACGAGACATATGATAAAGTGTGTCACTTTGTCAAGTTGTTTGAAAAAAAGGTAATTCCGGTTATTGAATCTCCTGGAATCATCAGTACACGTCTTATAGCCCCGCTTATCAATGAAGCATGTGAGATTTTTATGGAAGGAGTTGGTAAAATGGAGGATATTGACGATACCATGAAAATGGGTTTTGGTTTTCCATTAGGGCCATTTGAGGTGGCTGATAAGATCGGATTGGATTCAATAGTTCGATGGCTGGATAACCTGTACAAGGAATTTGGCGATTTAAAATATAAAGCTTCTCCATTGTTAAAAAAAATGGTGAGGGCCAATCATATTGGCAGAGAAACTCAGCGTGGATTTTATAAATACGATGAGGAAGGTAAGAGAATATTAGAAGAAAAGTAGGAAACAAATAAAACAATCTATTAACAATAAATTCGATGATTGTACTAGTATTAAATGCAGGTAGTTCTTCCATCAAGTACCAACTTTTTAATGTTGAAAAGAAAGAAGTAATTGCAAAAGGTGTTGTTGGTAAAATTGGAATGGCCGATTCTTCCCTGGTCAATAAAAGAATAGATGGCGATGAGGTAAAACTTGAAGGTGAGATAGTAGATCACCAGGCAGGTATAGAATTTGTGCTGGGAGTATTGATAAGTGAAAAACACGGATCGGTGAGTTCCCTGGATGAGATTGATGCAGTAGGTCACAGGGTAGTACATGGTGGAGAGTCTTTTCATGACAGCGCTTTGATAAATGATCAGGTTATTGCTAAAATTGAAGAGTGCATATCATTAGCGCCATTGCACAATCCTCCCAATCTCAAGGGGATTAATGCCATTGCGGAACTGATGCCCGATACACCACAGGTCGCAGTATTTGATACTGCCTTTCACCAAACTATGCCCAAATCAGCATATATGTATGCCATCCCATATTCTCTCTATAAAAAATATGGATTGAGAAGGTACGGATTTCATGGAACCAGTCATAATTATATTTCCAGAAGGGCTTGTGAAATTGTGGGTGTGGACTATCAAACACAAAAGATCATCACCTGTCATCTGGGAAATGGAGGCTCAATCACTGCAATTAGTTATGGAAAATCAGTAGATACATCCATGGGTTTAACACCTGTGGAGGGAATGATTATGGGGACCCGCTCCGGAGACCTGGATCTTGGCGTGTTAACCTATGTCATGGACAAAGAAGAACTGGGGGTTAAAGAGGCAAATACACTTATAAATAAGCACAGTGGAATGCTTGGCATTTCAGGAATATCGTCAGACATGCGGGAAATAGAGCGGGCTTCAGATGAGGGAAATAGTCGGGCCGGGTTAGCGCTGGAAATGTATGATTACAAAATTATAAAATACATTGGGTCGTACGCAGCTGCCATGAGTGGGGTAGATATGATTGTATTTGCCGGTGGAATTGGCGAAAATGACGATAGAGTGAGAGAAGCAATTTGCAAAAATTTTGGTTACCTGGGACTTGAGTTTGATTCAGAGAAAAATAAAGGGTTGCGCGCTCAGGAAGCGATTATAAGTAAACCCAATTCCAAAATTAAAGTTTTGGTCGTGCCTACAAATGAAGAATTAGTTATCGCTAAAGAGACTGTAAAGGTGTTTGAGAACGTAAAAGAGAAATCGGATTTGTAATGTGGTTGAATTTGTAATATTTCAGAGGATGTAAATTTAACTCGGTCTAGTTATAAAAATTTCTTATAAACAAGCATAAACCTTGCCTTTGAAAATTTTATTTTATTGATAATTCAGACAACTGAACTGATTGTCAGTGCATTGCCACGTAGGAAAACGGGTTTATCTCCTAATTAGTGCTTGCAAGAAAACTCTGTTTTTCCCTGCCCGCACCCCTTAAATCCCCTAAAGGGGAAATCCCAACGCGCTGAGCGAGAGGCACATCCCCTTTAGGGGACCGAGGGCATCGCCTTCGGCAAGCCTATGGCGACCGATGGGTGAGCATGGGGCTGCTAATAATATAGTAGTTTTCTTGCTGGTACTAATTAGATATATTCATACATAATGAAATTTATATATATCACCCTCCTATAATTTTATCCTTCCATTAGTATAATTCCTGAAATGAATTTTGAAGTATATTTATATATTACATTTTGAAATACTTGAGGTAAGTTAATTG